>NZ_JBSGDB010000958.1:0-1007 GCF_053602155.1 Streptomyces sp. NPDC004561 | reverse complement strand
GGCCCGGGGTCGCGGTCGCGGGGGCCGGCGCCCGGCCCGTGCGGGGGGCGCCCTTCTCGGGGAGGATTCGGGATCGGTCCAGCAGCAGGCCGCCAGCGTGCCTTATGTGCTCGGCGAGGACCTCCCACGGCTCGACCCCGTCCGGCAGCCCGCGCTGCCGGCACGCTGGGGGTCACTCGCTCGACGACGTCCCGGATATACCGGGCGTGCGCATGCCGTTCTCCAGCGCGGCGCACGCCGCGCCGACGGCGCACCGCACGAGTCGTGACCGAGCACCACGACGAGCGGGCAGTTCAGCAGGTCGACGCCGTACTATGCCCAGCGCTTCGGCACCCATGACGTGACCTGCGGTGCGCACCACGAACAGGGCGCCCAGGCCGCAGTCGAAGATGATCTCTGGCGAGCCGGCAGTCGGAACACCCGAACAGCACGGCGAAGGGTTGCTGGGACGGTGCGATCTCGGCGCGGCGGGTGGCGTCCTGGTTCGGGTGTTCGGGGGTCCCCGCGACGAAGCGCTGGTTACCGGCCAGCAGCAGCCCGAAGTCGTCTGAGTACGGGCATGCGGATCAGTGGGGCCAGAGCGGTCTGAAGCGAGGTCCTGTCGGCGACAGAGGACTTCCATAGGGACGGCCGCATGACACGGATCCTGGCCCGTCGCAGCGGCCGTGGCACATTCAGGGACACCGGCCCACCCCCCGCCGGTTTCCTCGGGTCACTTCCCGCCGGTGATCGCCGACGCCAATTCCCGTGCCGCAGGCGAGGGTCCACTACAGATCTCCCGAGTCCGGACCTCGCGCGGCATCGCCCTGGAGGACCTCCAGGGCATCCGGTCGAGGGTACGGCTCAGAAAGCCCCAACGGGCCGCGGTGCACTCCTGGGCATTCGCCCGGCTCGGGCAGTTCCTGGCCTACCAGGCACGCCGTGCCGGCGTGCCCCTGGTCTTCGTCGACCCGGCGTACACCAGCCAGACCTGTGCCGAGTGCGGACATGCAGACAAGCGGAACCGG
>NZ_JBSGDB010000957.1:0-1015 GCF_053602155.1 Streptomyces sp. NPDC004561 | reverse complement strand
GTACTGGCTGGCCTCCTTCGGCGGGCTGCTCCTCGTCTACGGCGTGGCCACCTGGCTGCCCACCCTGATGCGCGGCGCTGGAGCACCGGGACACCGGCTGGCTGGCCGACGTCGCACACCGGCTGGCGGGCCGTCCGGTCTCCGCGGACGTGCCGTACGACCTGATGGCGGGGCTGGTGAGCCGCGCCGGCTGCGACGTACCGGTGACGGACGCCTATGTGATCGGCTGGGTCCGCAGCGTCGGCTCCGGCTGGGACCGGAGTTGCGGCCTCGCCCGGTTGCGGGACGAACCGCAGCTCGCCCAGCTGGTGGCCGGGCTGTTCACGCTCACGGATCTGCGCGAGGTCCGCTGGATGCTGGGCGACGGAGCGCACGCGTGGCAGGAGGCCCTCGCGACCCTGGCCCGGGAGGGCGTCCTCGACCGTGCGTTCCTCGTCGACGCCTGCACGGCCCGGCTGCTGCGCGGCGGCGGACCCACGGACCACCGGATCTACCTGCCGCTGCTGACCGGGCTGGCCCTGACCCGGGAGGAGGAACGGGAGCGCGTCACCGACTGGACGGCCCTGGCCCACGACGCGGTCTCCCCCGTGGCCGCGCACGCCCAGACGGTGCTCACGGCGCTGGCCCTGGACGGCGAACTGACCACGCGGCAGCTCGCCGAGGCATCCGAGGCTCTGCTGTTCCGTGCCGAGAAGAAGCTGGTCCGGGCCCAGCTGGTGCTGCTGGGCAAGGTGCTCGGCCGCGACCCGGCCGCCGCGGCGGAGCTGCTGCCGGTGGTGGCCCAGGCGTTCGGGCACGAGGACAGCCAGGTGCAGGAGCGGGCGCTCAAGCTGGTCGAACGGCACGTCGGCGCACTGGACTCCGTCGGCGGCCTCGCCGCCGCGGCCCAGCGGTTGAGTCCCGCCCTGCGCGCCCGTGCGGCGACCGCGCTGGGCCCGGCCGTGGCGGACGCGGCCGCCGCGGTGTACGCGGAGGTGCTGCCGCCCGAGCCCGAGCCGGTGCCGCTCGCGCCCGC
>NZ_JBSGDB010000956.1:0-1021 GCF_053602155.1 Streptomyces sp. NPDC004561 | reverse complement strand
GGCGCCCCCCCCCCCCCGGGCCCGGGGGCCCCCCCCCCCCCCCCCCCGCTTCCCGTTTCCGGGGCCGTGGTGTCAGGCCACCGTCTGGCGGCGCACCTGCCGGCCCGCAGCCGCGGACGCGAGCCGGCCGAGCGCCTCGTCGCGGTCGCACGGATGGGCGCCGAGGGACACCTGGCGGGCGACGATCGAGCGCTCCGCCCGCATCAGCCGCCAGCCGCGGCGCAGCAGGAACGGCACCGACTTACGGCCCTCCTTCAGGTCCCGCAGGAAGCGCCGCCGGAAGGTGGTGACCGGTCCGCGGGACAGGCACAGCGCGTCCGCGAGCAAGCCGAGTTCCCGGCAGCGCCCGACGATCTCCGCGGCGAAGATGCCCTCCGCGACGAACAGCGGGGTACGGCCGATGCGCAGCGTCTCCTCGCCGGTGCGGGCGCTCAGCGAGAGGTCGTACACCGGCACCGGAGTCGACCCGGTGGCGCACAGCCGGGCGATGGCCTCGACCGCGACGTCCGCGTCCCACGAGGCGGGGTGGTCCCAGTCGATGTCGGAACTCCCCTCCACCAGGGGCAGAGTCGGGTCGTCGGCCTCCTTGTAGAAGTCGTCCAGGCGTAGGACGGGGAGCCCGGCACGGGCGGCGACCAGTGACTTGCCCGAGCCCGAGGGGCCGCACAGCAGCACGACACGGGCGGGGGACAGGGGATGAATGCTCACGGAACACCAGTTTGACGTATCGGGGGCCGCCTGCCGACCCCGCGGGTCGGCTTTTGAGCGTGACTCCGGCCTCAACTACCCTGTGTGCCGACAGCATTACCCTGCGCACCAGAAGGTGGCATCAGCGATGGCCCGACACTCCTCCTCCCGGCACCCCACCGCGCAGCGCGCCCTGATCGCCCTCGCGACCGCCGGAGCGGCGCTGGGCGCGGGCGCGGCGACGGCGCACGCGGCGGCCGCCCCGCTCGTGGACGTGCCGTGGCGGCCCACCTCGCTCGGGCACATCGACCCGCAGGCGGGCCTCTCCGGCCTC
>NZ_JBSGDB010000955.1:0-1021 GCF_053602155.1 Streptomyces sp. NPDC004561 | reverse complement strand
TCGGTGTCGTAGGTGAAGCGCAGGGGCCTGCCGCTGGAGTTGATGACCTCGGTGAGGTTGCCGGTGGTGTCGTAGCCGTAGCGCATCACGGCCGTGCCCTCGTCGGGCGTGGTGGCCGGGCGGTAGCGGGACGGTGGTTCGTCCAGCAGGCGCAGGGCGGTGATGCGGGGGCCCTGGGTGTCGACGGCGACGTAGTAGCCGCCGGAGTGGCGGATGCCGAACGGGATGCCCTCGTCGTCGCGTTCGACGTCGATGCGGTTGCCGTTGCGGTCCGTCCAGGAGTCCAGCGCCAGATGGAACACACCGAAGGAAGGTGAGGGGACGGGGGCGGCGAAGGTGCGGGTCACGCCCGTCGCCGGGTCGGTGACCGTCATCGCGCCGTCCGGCTTGCCGTCCCACTCCAGGGGCCAGCGGGCGCCCTTCACCGGCATCGTGGGTACGCCCGGTTCCGGCACCGGGTAGACCAGGCGCATGCCGTCGGCCGCGGCGAAGACGACGCCCTCGCCGTCGATCTGGAGGCACTCGTCCAGGGTGGAGATCCAGGTCGGGCCGAAGCAGACACCACCCCGGTAGGAGGACAGGTGGGTGCGGGTGAACTCGAAGGGGAGCGCGGCCGGCAGGGCCAGGTCGGTCTGGCTCATCAGCATCGCGCCGGTCGCCACGTCGATCGGCTCACCCACGCACGGCACGTCGTCGGCATTGCGGGCCGCCGGGCCCAGATCGACCAGGTCCGGGCGCAGCGAGGGCGGGCGCAGCAGGAGCGGGGTGGTGTCGCTGAGGCCGCCTGTCATGCTCGCTTTCAGCACGCCGCCGCCCGCGCCCAGCGCTCCGCCGAAGATCATGCCGTTCTTGGCGGCCTGGTTGACCTCGTCCAGGCTGAAACCGTGCTGCAGCCCGGTCACCATCTGCAGCGGCTGGGCCACCGCGAGGTCGACGGTGACCGACTCCACCCCGCCGAACGCGGCGGCGACGAAGGCACCGCCGATGACATCGGCCACCACGGCGGAGACCCCGACGCCGA
>NZ_JBSGDB010000954.1:0-1023 GCF_053602155.1 Streptomyces sp. NPDC004561 | reverse complement strand
GACGAGGTGCTGGCGGGGCTGGAGTCCGCTCCCGGCCCGGCCCGGGATCACGCTCGGCGCCCTCCTGGTCATCCTCTCCCTGGCCGCCCCGGGCCCCGACCTGATCGGCATCCTCTTCGGCAACACGGCCGCACCCGTGTGCGCGGCGCTCCTGCTGCGCCAGGCCCGCTTCCGCGTGGACCTCAGCCGGTTCCGGGACGGCCTCGCACTGGTGTTCCTGGGCGCCATGTGCGCGATGCTGGTCAGCGCCACCGTCGGCGTCGGCATGCTCGTCCTCACCGACAAGCTGACCACGGAGGACTTCTGGCCCGTCTGGCTCGCCTGGTGGGTGGGCGACGCGATGGGCGTCCTGCTCGTGGCCCCGCTGCTTCTGCTGCTGCGCGGGGCCCGCTGGCCGCCGCCCCTGGGACGCTGGAAGGAGGCGACCGCGCTCGCCGTCCTCGCCTGCTGTGTCGTCCCGCTGGCCACCTACAGCTCGATCAGCCTGCTCTTCCTCGTCTACCCGCTCATCATCTGGGCGGCCCTGCGCTTCCAGCTGGCGGGCAGCGTCCTGTGCGCCCTGCTGACGTCGGTGCTGGCCACCGTCGCCGCCACCGACCGCGTCGGGGCGTTCGAGAGGCTCAACCAGATCGAGGTCATGACAAAGCTCCAGGCGTTCAACGGCGCGATGGCACTGACCGCGTTGCTGCTGTCCGCCCTGATCACCGAGCAGCGTCACACGCGGCGCTCGGTGGAGCAGGCCTGCCAGGAACTCGTGGAGGTCCTGGAGCACCTCACCGCGGGCGACGTGCCGCCGCCCCGGCCGCAGCCCGGCACCGACGACACCGACGGGCGTTCCCGGCCCAGCCGGTGACCGGGGAGCGACCGCGGCCGCGGCCGGGTCCCCTCATCGGCCGGCTGGATCCCCGGGTTCCTCGTCGTCAACTACTCGGACATCCCCAAGGAGATGCGCTGCGCGGTCGCGGCCCGCATCATGCGCGCGGTGGAACGCTTCGCATCCGACGCCCCGTCAGACGACATGGC
>NZ_JBSGDB010000953.1:0-1025 GCF_053602155.1 Streptomyces sp. NPDC004561 | reverse complement strand
GGGTGCCCATGACCCTGAGCATCCGCAACCAGCTCCCCGGCACCGTGACCTCGGTGCAGCCGGACGTGGTAATGGCCGAGGTCGAGCGCATCGACCAGGCCGAGCGCCTCGGCCGGTCCCGCGACCTCCGCGACGGCCACCGCCCGGTGCAGGGCGACGACCGGGGACGGCGCCACGGCCATGAGCTGGTCGTAGAGGCGCCGGATCTGCCGCCAGTCGGTGGCGGCGGCGGTGGGCGCGTCGCTGTGCACGGCGTTGATCGCGGCCTGGATCTGGTACGGCCCCGGCCGGCCGAGGCGCAGACAGCGCCGCACGAGGTCCTGGCCCTCGGCGATCAGCGCCCGGTCCCAGCGGGCGCGGTCCTGCTCGGGCAGCGGGACGAGGGTGCCGTCCGCGTGCTGCCGGGCGGGCCGCCGGGACTCGGCCAGCAGCATCAGCGCCAGCAGGCCCGTCGGCTCCGGTTCGTCCGGCATCAGCCCGGCGAGCAGCCGGCCGAGGCGGATCGCCTCCGCGCACAGGGCGGAGTCGCCGGTGTAGCCCTCGTTGAAGATCAGGTAGACGACGGCGAGGACACCGCCGAGCCGCTGCGGCAGATCGGCGTCCCCGGGCACGCGGTACGGGATGCCGGCGTCGCGGATCTTCGCCTTGGCCCGCACCAGGCGCTGGGCGAGGGTGGGCTCCGGCACGAGGAAGGCGCGGGCGATCTGCGGAGTGCTCAGGCCGCCGAGCAGTCGCAGGGTGAGCGCGACCCGGGACCTCAGGGCGAGCGCGGGGTGGCAGCAGGTGAAGATCAGCCGGAGCCGGTCGTCGTGCACCGGGCCCTGTTCGGGCGGTGCGGCGGGCGCGTACAGACGCGCGGCCTCGGCGTGCCGGGCGTCCCGGGAGGACTCGCGGCGCAGCCGGTCGACGGCCCGGTTGCGGGCGGTGGTGATGATCCAGCCGGCCGGGCTCGGCGGCACGCCGGCCTCCGGCCATCGGGTCACGGCGATGGTGAAGGCGTCCTGCACCGCTTCCTCGGCGAGGTC
>NZ_JBSGDB010000952.1:0-1030 GCF_053602155.1 Streptomyces sp. NPDC004561 | reverse complement strand
TCGTAGGCCTGCGCCAGCTCGGTGGGGTCGCTGGTGAAGCCGAAGTCCTTGTCGGTGGGGAGGGCGGCGGGCACCCGGCCGTCCCGGACGGCTGGTTTCTGGCTGGCCACGTCGGCGTGCAGCGCGGGCGCGCCGCGACGGGTGGGTGCCCGGTCCATCAGGTCGTCGTGGACCAGGGCGCAGGTCTGGAGCAGTTCGAGGGCCGCCGCCGCGCGCAGCGCCGCGCGCACCTGGGCGGCGTCCCCGCCGCCGCACGCACGCAGGGACCACCACACGAGCCGGGAGCGGATGCGGCGCCCGCCGCGCCGGGTGAAGCGGGCGACCCGGTCGGCGATGTCGTCGGCGAACACCGGGTCCAGCACACGGCAGTCGGCGAGGCGACCGGCGAGCAGATCCCGCAGCTCCCGCCCGACGGCACCCGGAACGTCGTCATCGACGGCGCGCGCGTCACCCGGGACGGCCGGTGCCCCCGCCCCATGACCGACCACGTCAGACGCACTACGCGGCACACCCGGCACATCGACATCGACAGCACCCGCGCCACCCGGGACGGCCGGTGCCCCCGCCTCATGACCGGCCACGGCAGGCGCTCTGCGCGGCGGGCCGGCCTGGGGGCGTGCGATCGCCTGGGTGGAACGCATCGAGGGTCCTCTCGCCGGTAGGAGGCCGGACGCCGTGTCCGGTGCCCGCACCTGTCGTGTCGCGTGTCTCGTCGTCGGACATTCCGCTCGCGTGTCTCGTCGTCAGACACCGCTCGTGTGTCCGTCGTCAGACATTCCGCGCGGGTCGCCCCGCCGGATGCGCCGTTCGGTGGACCTTCCGCCGCGGTGGCCACGTTCCCGCCCGACACGGTCCCGCCTGCATCCGCCGGGGCCGCCGGGCCGGAAGACTGGCCGGACGAGCCGGCCCGGGAAGGGAGCCGCCGTGGAGGTGGTGGAGTAGGACGCCGTCGATCGCCGACAGGGGAACGCGGGAGGTGACGATGACGAGGCAGGTCGCTGTGGCGGGGATCAGGCCCGCGACCTGATCC
>NZ_JBSGDB010000951.1:0-1031 GCF_053602155.1 Streptomyces sp. NPDC004561 | reverse complement strand
CGGTTTCCTTCGGTGACGAACCCACAGGCGTGGCAGCGTTGCGACGTATACGCGGGATTGACCTTCACCAGCGTCGTTCCCGTGTACCGGGCAGCACTGGTGAGGGCGAGTTCGAGGCGGTGCCACCCCTTATCGAGGATGGCCCGGTTGAGTCCTGTCTTCTGGCGGACCTGGCGGCCGGGCTCGGCCACGGTTCCGGACGCCGAGGCGGACATGTCCTTGACCCGCAGGTCTTCGAGGACGACCAGGGCGTTCTTCTGCACCAGGTGTGCGGCCGTTTTCGCGCAGAAGTCTCCGCGCCGGTCCGTGACCCGGCCCATGATCCGGCCCATGGCGGTGATCGCCTTGCGCCGCATCGCGCTGCCCCGCTCGGAACGGGCGAGGCGCTGTTGCAGCCGCCGGTAGCGGGTGGTCTCGCCGGACGTGATGAACTCCCGGTCGAAAAACTCGCCGTCCGAGGTGACGGCCGCCGCAGCAACACCCCGGTCCACCCCTACGGCCGTGCCCGGCATGGCGTGCAGGTCGGGGGTGACCGCGCCGTCGTCCACGAGGAACGACACGAACCAGCGCCCGGACTTCCGGGACACGGTCGCGGAGCGGATCTCACCACCGAGCGGGCGCGAGGACCGGAACCGGACCCAGCCCAGCTTCGGCAGCTTAACTCTCCCCCACTTGCGGCCCAGCCGCTCCACAGTGACCTGCTTGGCGTCGGGGAAGCGGAATGAGGGGGACCAGCGGGCCTTGGACCGCCACCGGATCTTGAACGTGCCGTGGTCCCGGCACGCCCGGTCCAGATCCTTCAAGGTCTGCTGGAGGATGTGCGACGGCGCGGCCTTCAACCACTCGTGCTCACACTTGGCCTCCGCCAGCTCCTTGCACTGCGGCGCGTAGTTCATCCACGCCCCGCGCCGCCGGTACTCGCGGCGCTGCTCCAGTCCGGTGTTCCACACCGACCGGCACACGTCCGCGAACTTCTCACACTGCTCTGCCTGTTCGGTCGTCAGCTCAAGCCGGTACCTGCGACCCGACAG
>NZ_JBSGDB010000950.1:0-1038 GCF_053602155.1 Streptomyces sp. NPDC004561 | reverse complement strand
GCCACCGCGTCCGCCGCACCGTCGGCCACCGGGGCGCCCCACGTCAGACACCTGTGCTCCCACGCCGTCACACCGGGCCACCCGCGGCGCCTCCACCCCGACCGCCGCCGCGGCCGAGGCCGCCGGTGCCGTTGAGGCCCCCGCCCCCATTGAGACCCCCGCCTCCGTCGAGGAGGCCGAACCCGCCGGCCGTCCGCGCCGCCGGGCCACCCGCCGCGTGTCCGCGCCGGCCGGGACGCCCGAGGCCGCCGAGGCCGTGGTGCCGGTCGCCGCAGAGGCCGAGAAGGCCCCGGAGGAGCCCGCCGCCGTGGAGGCCCCCGCAGAGGAGGCCGCGCCCGCCGGGCGTACCCGCCGTCGCGCCACCCGCCGCGCGTCCGCGCCCTCCGGGGCGCCGAAGGCCGCCGAGACCGAGGCCGCCGCCGAGGAGACTCCGGCTGCCGTCGAGCCGGCCCCCGCCGCCGAGGCGCCCGCCGAGGCCGCTCCCGCGGAGGCGCCCGCCGAGGAGGCCGCCCCGCGCCGTACCCGTCGCCGGGCCACCCGCCGGGTGACCGCGCCCGCCGAGGCCGCCCCCGCCCCCGTCGCCGAGGCCCAGGAGCCCGCCGCGGAGGCCGAGTCCGGTGCCGGCGCGCAGACCCCGGAGGTCCCCGTCACCACGCACACCACCGAGCCCGCCCCGGCCGCCGAGTCCATCCCGGCCGCCGAGGCCCCGCCGGCCGCCGCCGAGCCCGCCGCCCCGCGCCGCGCCCGGCGCCGGGCCGTACGCCCCGCGTCAGGGTTCGCCGAGCCCGCGCACAAGGCCGCGCCCCAGGCCGCCGAGCCCGAGAGCGAGGCCGCGGGCCCGAGTCGGCCCGCCCGCCCGGCCGTCGCCGTCTTCCAGGCGCCGGTGTTCACCGAGCCGAGGTTCCAGACCCCGCAGCGGGCCGCCGCCGAAGCCGCCGCGGAGGCCGCCGAGGTGGAGGAGCCCGAGGAGTACGCGGAGGAGCGCGCCGACACCGACTCGCGCCGCCGCCGTCGCCGCCGGCACGGAGGTGAAGTCCG
>NZ_JBSGDB010000949.1:0-1038 GCF_053602155.1 Streptomyces sp. NPDC004561 | reverse complement strand
GCCCGACTCCGGCCCCGCTGCGGCCACCGCCACCGCCACCGCCCCCGCCCCCGAGGATCAGATCCGTGTCGCGACCCCCTCGCCGTGCTCACCGAGGCCGCTGGATACGACGATCCCGAGCGGTGGTGGGAGGACGTCGTCGCGCACCGGGGGACATCACCAAGGCCTCGTCGGCCGATGGGTCATCAGGCGGTGAGTGTGCTGATGAGGTGCTCGATCCGGGCCAGGGGGTCGGCGCCCGCGGGCCAGGAGGTCATCAGCAGGTGGTGGGTGGTGCCGGTGAGGGCGAGGGCCAGGGCGGCGCAGTCGCGGGTGGCGGGTAGCCGTCCGAGGTCCTGCTCGGCCTGGAGATAGGCCGTGAGGGAGCCCTCGAAGGCCCCGAACCCGGGCGCCCCCTGCTCCCAGGCGGCACGGATGCGCGCCGAGGCTCCGGGGCGGGTGAGGGCCAGAGCGGTCAGGGCGGGGCCGGGGGAGCCGAGCAGGAGGGCGGTCGCCGCGGTCAGGTTCGCGCTGACGGTGTCGGTCCCGGCGCGGGCGGGGAGCGCGGCGGCCGCGTGGCCGAGCTGCTCGAAGCGGAGCAGCACCAGCTGGGCCACGAAGTCGTCCAGGTCGGCGAAGTGGCTGTGCAGGACGCCCTTGGCGCAGTCGGCCTCGGTGGTGACGGCCCTGCTGGTGAGTCCGGCCGGCCCCTCGCGGGCCAGCACCCGCTCGGCGGCCTCGAACAGCCGCTCCCGCACCCCTGTGATCGGGACGCCCCTCGGGGACATGCGGCTCCTCTCCCTTGCCAGTATGGGCACGCGCCCATAGTCTGATGGGCACGTGCCCATTCTAGGGATGGGCGGACTCTGCCGCCAGGGGGCGATCTCCATGAGCGCGATAGTCAACACTGATCAGGACCGGGCCTGGAACGGCGACGAGGGCCGGTACTGGGCCGATCACCACAATCGCTGGAACGCGGTCAACGAAGAATTCAACGAGCCGCTGCTGCGGGCGGCGGCGATCACCGCGGGCGAGCAGGTGCTCGACATCGGCTGCGGC
>NZ_JBSGDB010000948.1:0-1050 GCF_053602155.1 Streptomyces sp. NPDC004561 | reverse complement strand
CACTTCATGCTGCAGGGGCGTCGGCCCGCGCCTCGTCGGCGTATCGGCGCGGACCGAAGTAGGGGGCGGAGGGAGTGAGGGGACGCGCGGATTCACACGACGGCGTGCTCGCCGTTCGCCGCCTTCGACAGAGGTTGACCTAAACCGTTCGACGCCATGGGGTGTCTCTCCGAGCGCTGGGCCGTTGGCCTGTCCGGACGGTGCGTGACGCTTCCGGCACCGGGGTTGCGATCCTGCCATCTGTCGCCTCCGCCGAGGAGATTCCGGTCTCCGGTCCAGGCCTTAACCGCAGGTCAGGCGTATAGGGTGAGTTTTCCGGTCCGGACGTCCAGACGCGGGGGGAAGTAAAGGGGTGGGACCTTGAGTTCCGACTCAGGGACGCGCACAGCTTTCGCCGAGCGCCTCGCGCTGCTCTACAAGGAGGCTGGAAACCCTCCCCTCAAGAGCGTCGCCGAGGCGGTCGTGCGCCTTCAGCGGGTCGACGAGCGCGGCCGGCCGGTACGGGTGTCCGCGCAGCGGATCAGCGACTGGCGCCGGGCCAAGAACGTGCCCGCCCAGTTCACCGCGCTCGCGGCGGTCCTGCAGATCCTGATCCCGGAGGCGCGCAGGGCGCGGCCCGCGCCGGTCTCGACGGGCCTGTACGACCTCGCCCAGTGGCAGCGGCTGTGGGAGCGCGCGCTGGCCGACCCGGTCGGCGACCGGCCCGCGCCGCCCGCCGAGGAGAACCCGCGGCCTCCGGCCCAGGCCCCGCCCGTCGCCGGCGGCGTGTGCCCCTACCGGGGGCTGGCGCCGTACCGGCAGGAGGACGCGCGATGGTTCTTCGGCCGGGAGCGGAGCACGAGCGCGCTGATCGGCCAGCTCCGCGCCGCGGAACGCGCCGGTGGCCTGGTGATGCTGGTCGGCGCCTCGGGCGCGGGCAAGTCGTCCCTCCTGAACGCCGGTCTGGTCCCCGCGATAGCCTTCTGCTGACCCGGCTGTACGCCCCGCTCACCGCGCTCGCCGGGGCCCGGGTCGAGGTGATGAGCGCGCTCGTCAGCTTCGAGCGGGTCT
>NZ_JBSGDB010000947.1:0-1053 GCF_053602155.1 Streptomyces sp. NPDC004561 | reverse complement strand
GGTGCTTCCCCTCCCGGCGGAGGGGGACCATCGTGTGTCACGTGTCAGATCACCAGCAGGTCGACCAGCGCCGAGGCGGGCATGGTGAGATCACCCTCGGTGATGGCGAACAGCAGCGCCTCGCTGCGTTCCGTGCCCAGGGCCGCGACCGTGAGGTCCCGGAACTTGGCGTCGAGATCGGGCTGCGAGATCGGGTTCTCGGCGGTGCCGCGTGGGCTGTCGACGAACACGCTCTCGCTGGTGCCGTCGTCGTAGGTGACCGTGATGTCGGCGACCCACTTGCCGGGGTGGGCGGCGTCCAGCTCGGGCTTGGGCGTGATGCGGATCCGGCCGGCGAGCTTCGCGACCGGGCTGCCGTCACCGATGTCGAGACGTCCGGCCATGTAATCGTGGTGCGTGGTGAAGCCGTTGCCGTGGCCCAGGAGCGAGAGGGCGAACTGATAAGGGAGGCTGTACTGAAGGTTCTCGATGCTCTTGGGCGCGAAGGCGCTCGCGTTCCGGTTTCCGATCACGACGTCGCCGCCGGCCTGGATGCCCAGTTCGACGGTGTCGATCCGGTCGGCCCGGTCGGCCAGCCGCCGTGCACCGTCGATGTAGGCGTGGTTGATGCCGCAGCAGCAGTATGGCTTGATCCAGATCCGGGTGATCTCGAAGGGGGCGTCGAGCGCGAACGCGGCAGCGGCGTCGGCCCCCACCTCACGCCGGACGAAGGTGTGGAAGAACCCCTTGTTGCCGGTCAGGAAGGCCAGGGGGCCGGTGATGCCCGCTTCGGCCATCTCGGCCGAGCGGATGCCGCCCCGCGTGGCGATGCCCGCGTGCACCCGCTTCACTGAGCCGCCCGACGAGGTGTACTCGGTGGTTCCCGCGGAGTGGCTCATGGCGATGGACAGGGCGTGGAGCGTCTGTTCCAGGTCCAGACCGCGCATCTTCGCGACCACCGCGGCGGCGCCGAAGGTCGACAGGAGCGCGTGCGGATGGAAACCGAGCTCCAGCAGTTCCGGCGCGGCGAGCACACCGATCCGCGTGTAGACCTCGTAACCCGCGACGATGCCG
>NZ_JBSGDB010000946.1:0-1055 GCF_053602155.1 Streptomyces sp. NPDC004561 | reverse complement strand
CAGGCGCGCCCCGCGCTGACCGCGGCCGAGCGCCCGGAGCGGGTCCCGCTCTCCTTCGCACAGCGCCGCCTGTGGTTCCTGCACCGCATGGAGGGTTCGAGCGCCACCTACAACATCCCCCTGGCGCTGCGGCTCTCGGGCGACCTCGACGAGCAGGCGCTCCGGGGAGCGCTGGCCGACGTCGTGGCCCGCCACCAGAGCCTGCGGACCGTCTTCTCCGAGAGCGACGGCGTGCCGTTCCAGCGGGTGCTGGACCCCGACGAGGCCCGGCCCCGGGTGCCGCTCACCGCGATCGGCCACGAGCGTCTGCCCGAGCGGCTCGCTCAGGCCGCCCGCCACCCCTTCGACCTGGCGAGCGAACCTCCGCTGCGCGCCGAGCTGTTCGAACTGGCGCGGGACGAGCACGTGCTGCTGATCGTGATCCACCACATCGCCGGCGACGGGTGGTCGACCGGACCGCTCTCCCGGGACCTGGCGACGGCGTACACGGCCCGCTGCCAGGGCGGCAAGCCGGAGTGGGCGCCGCTGCCGGTGAGTTACGCGGACTACACCCTGTGGCAGCGGGACCTGCTCGGCGACCCCCGGGACGAGAACAGCGTCTTCGCCCGCCAGCTCTCGTACTGGACAGGTCAACTGGCCGGACTGCCCGAGCGGATCACGCTGCCCACGGACCGGCCGCGGCCGCAAGTCGCCTCCTACCGGGGCGGACTTCTGCTGGTCGAGGTGGACCCGGCCCTGCACGCCGGGCTGGCCGCGCTGGCCCGGCGCTCGGGCGCCAGCATGTTCATGGTCCTCCAGGCCGCGCTCGCCGCCCTGCTCGGACGCCTCGGCGCGGGCACCGACATCGCCGTCGGCAGCCCCATCGCGGGGCGCACGGACGAGGCTCTGGACGACCTGGTCGGCTTCTTCGTCAACACCCTCGTCCTGCGCACCGACCTGTCCGGCGACCCGTCGTTCACGGAACTGGTGGGCCGGGTGCGGGAGTCGGCGCTGGAGGCGTTCGCGCACCAGGACGTGCCGTTCGAGCATCTGGTGGAGGTGGTCAACCCCGCGCG
>NZ_JBSGDB010000945.1:0-1056 GCF_053602155.1 Streptomyces sp. NPDC004561 | reverse complement strand
TCCTCGACACTGACAACGGGCCTGCTCTGGGAGGCAGTTACCGAGGTGCAGCACCACCGAGTGTCGGCAATCACCGTCTGGTCGGCCGCGGGACAGGACTCGCAGTGAAACGGCGCCGCTGCGCGGCACCGTGGTCGAGGAGGCGATTCCTCCCGGGCCTGAAGGCCCAGGGTTCCTCGCCAGAAACAGCTGAAGATCAGCAGCCGGGCCCTCCAGACCGACACACCCGTCCCTCAGTCGCGCACCAAGTCGTGAAAGGTTGGATCCCCGGCCCGGCCGATGGCGTCTTAAAGGTATCCGCGAGCGATCCTGTCTGCTTGTCCTACTGACCGTTGCAAGGGGAAACACCGGGTGGCTGGAGCATTCCGTTTCGAAATACTTGGCGCGGTGCGCGCGTACCGGGGGGACGTCGAGCTGCGCGTGGGGCCGCCGCAGCAGCAGGCGTTGCTGTCGCTGCTGCTGCTGCGCGCCAACCAGCCCGTGTCCATGGCCCAGATCGTCGGTGCGCTGTGGGCGGACGCGCCGCCGACCCGGGCGGTGACCACCATCCGCACCTACGTCTGGCGGCTGCGCAAGCTGCTGGAGGCGGAGGGCGCGGCGCCGACCGTCCTGGAACTGGCCGGTGATGGCTACCGGTTGGCGGTGCCGGACGGGGCGCTGGATCTCAACCGTGCCGAGGAACTGGCCGCCGGGGCCGCCCGCGCCGCGGCAAACGACCGGGTGTCGGAGGCCGCGCGGCTGCTGGCGCGGGCCCTGGACCTGTGGCAGGGGGAGCCGCTGGCGGGGGTGCCCGGGCCGTTCGCCGAGCGGCAGCGCGTCCGGCTGGAGGAGTTGCGGCTGACGCTGTGCGAGAAGCGCTTCGAACTCGCTTTGGCGCTGGGCCGTCACCGTTCGGCCGTCCCGGACCTGGTCGAGCTGACCGACGCCCACCCGCTGCGGGAACGCCCCTACGGCCTGCTGATGCGCGCCTTGTACGGGGCGGGCCGTCAGGCCGACGCCCTCGCGGTGTTCAGCCGGGTGCGGGACCTGCTGATCGAGGAGCAGGGTATCGAGCCC
>NZ_JBSGDB010000944.1:0-1060 GCF_053602155.1 Streptomyces sp. NPDC004561 | reverse complement strand
GCCCAGGCGGTCGCCGTGACGCTGGGCGAGCGCGGCGCGCTGCTCTCCCACGGCGAGACCCCGCTGCTCGTACCGACCCCGGCCGCCGCGGCCGGCGACCCCTGCGGGGCCGGCGACCGGTTCGCCGCCGCGGCCGCGGGACTGCTCGCCGACGGCGCCCTCACCGAGGTCGCCGTGCAGGCCGCCGTGCACGCCGCGACCCGCTACGTCGCCGAGGGCGGCGCCCGCGCGGCCACCGCCCCGGAGCAGCCGGAGCACCCCGAACCCGCCCATTCCGGCGGCGACACCACCGCGGACGCCGTGCACACGGCCGCCCGGGTCCGGGCCGCGGGCCGCACCGTCGTCGCCGCGGGCGGCTGCTTCGACCTGCTGCACGCCGGTCACGTCGCCCTGCTCCAGGCCGCCCGGCGGGCCGGCGACTGCCTGGTCGTCTGCGTCAACTCCGACGACTCGGTACGCCGCCGCAAGGGCGACGGCCGCCCCCTCGTCCCGGTCGCCGACCGGGTCCGGGTGCTGCGCGCCCTCGAGTGCGTGGACGCGGTCGCCGTCTTCGACGAGGACACCCCCGAACGCATCCTCGGCGAACTCCGCCCGCACATCTGGGCCAAGGGCGGCGACTACGCCCGTACCCACCTGCCCGAACAGGACCTCGTGGAGAGCTGGGGCGGCCAGGTCCTGCTGCTGCCCTACCTCGACGGCCGCTCCACCACCGGCCTCGCCCGCCGAGCCGCCCTCGCCCCCACCTACCCGGGAGGACCGGCGTGACCCGCACCGCCGCCGCGCCCGCCGGAGGGCCGATCCGGTGACCCGAACCGCCCCGCATCCCCCGGTCGTCCTGGTGCTGCGTGCCCTGGGCCTCGGCGACCTGCTGGCCGGCGTGCCCGCGCTGCGCGGCATCCGCCGGGCCTTCCCCGGCCATCGGGTCGTGCTCGCACAGCCTCCCGGGCTCACCGGACTCGAACGATGGCTCGTCGGACAACTCGGACGGTGGCAACGGCAAGGGCAAGATCACCCTCACCGTCGGGACCTTCGGCGTCTTCGGCTACAAGCAGGCCGGCCT
>NZ_JBSGDB010000943.1:0-1062 GCF_053602155.1 Streptomyces sp. NPDC004561 | reverse complement strand
GCAGCGAGGCCCCGACCGCCGCGAACGCCTCGTCGGCGATGTCCGGCATGGTGAGCACGGTGGGCCCGGTGTCGATCAGATAGCCGCCGCGTTCCAGGCGCCCGGCCCGCCCGCCGGGTCCCTGGTCGCGTTCGACCACGGTCACGCGGCGGCCCGCGCCGAGCAGGTGCAGGGCGGCGGACAGGCCGGCCAGTCCGGCGCCGACCACCACCACGTGGTCGGTGGGTCCCGCGAGCGTTCGGGTCACCGGGCCGCCTCCGTTCCGGTGACGGCCAGGGCGGCGCCGGGTGGGAGTCCCGGCCCGGTCACCTGGCCTGATGTGCCGGCGATCTCGGCCAGGAGTTCCCGCAGCCGGGCCGCCGGGCCCGGCTCGAGGGCGGCCTCGCGCAGGTGGTCCAGGCACTGCCCGGCGAGCCGGGCGATCTTCGTCTCGACCAGGTCGCGGGCTCCCGTGGCGACGAGGACCTCCCGCACCTCGGCCAGTTCGCCGTCGGTGAGGTCGGCGCGGCCCACGGCGCGCTCCAGCACGCCGAGCGCGGAGCGGTCGCCGGCGGCCGTGGCGAGGGTCCGGGCCACGGCCAGCGGATAGGTGGGCTTGCCCTCGCGCACGTCCCCGCCGGACGGTTTGCCCGTGGCCCGGGGGTCGGCGAGGAGGTCGTCCAGGTCGTCCCGCAGCTGGAAGGCGAGGCCCGCGCAGCGTCCGGCGCGGCACAGCCTCCCCGTGGTTTCGGCGTCGGCTCCGGCGAGGACCGCGCCCAGTTCCAGCGGCCGTTCCACGGTGTACCGGGCGCTCTTGAGGCAGGCGGCGCGGATCGACCGGGTCCGGGTGCGCACGGAGGTGGCCTGGCCCTGCACGTCGAGGTACTGGCCCGCGGCCATCTCCGTACGCAGGGTGCGCCACACCTCGTTGAGGCGGTGCGCGTGCTCGCGCGGGAGCGCGGGATCCAGCAGCAGTCCGGTGAGCGCATCGTCCGCCCAGGCCAGCGCGAGGTCACCGGCGAGCACCGCGGCGGAGCCGCCGAGCCGTTGCGCGGCCGGCTGCGGCGTCGTACCGGCGTACTG
>NZ_JBSGDB010000942.1:0-1064 GCF_053602155.1 Streptomyces sp. NPDC004561 | reverse complement strand
GGAGCGGGCCGAGGTCGGCGTAGAGGTGGCGGCCGGCCTGCGGGGGGCGGGCGAGCGCGCCGGCGGTCACGACCGCGGCGTGCGCGGCGGCGGCGAGGCGCGCGTGCAGTCGTACGGCTGCCTCCCGCCGCTCGGTGACGGGCGGGGGTTCGTCGAGGGCGTACCCGGCGGCCGCGGCGACGGGGCCCGCGACCCGGGCGTCGAGCGCGGTCAGGATGTCGAGCACGCGCGCGTGCAGGGCCAGTCCGGCCTCGGTCGCCGGGAAGCGGGCGACGGCGGCGGGCCAGCCGGGGGGCAGCAGGGCGCCCGCAAGGTCGGTGACGACGGTGACCCGGTCGGGCTCCATCTCGGCGGGGCTGAGCAGGACGGTGTCGTGCGGGGCGTGCAGGGTGTCGCGCCAGGTCTCGTCGCTGACCAGATGCAGGCCCTCGGCGGCCGCGACCTCCACGGTCTCGTGCAGCAGTTCGGGCGCGGCGACGGTGGCGGTGGGGTCGTCGGCGACGGACAACACCAGCAGCCGCGGGTCGCCGCCCTCGGCCCGGACCCGGCGGACGGTCTCCAGCAGCGCGTACGGATCGGGGACGCCACCGCCCTCGGGGGGTGTGGGGACATGGAAGACGGGCCGGCCGAGCAGGCGCGCGTAGGGCGCCCACCAGGCGGCGCAGGGGCGGGGCACGAGGACGTCGGCGCCGTCGCCGGCGAGCGCGGCGGTGAGGGCGAGGAGCAGCGCGGGGGCGCCGGGTCCGGCGGCCACCCGGTCCGGGACGCAGGGCAGTCCACGGCGCGTCCAGTAGCCGCAGGCCGACTCCAGCAGGGCGGGGGCGCCGCCGACGGGCTGGGCGTCGGCGCGGCTCGCGGCGGCGGCGACCACGGCGGCGAGTTCGGGGAGGACCGGGAGGCCGTCGCCGGGCAGCGGCGGGCCGTAGCGGACGGGGCCGTGGCCCTCGGGGTCCGTCCGCCGCATGTCCTTGCTGCCCGGCGGCGCACCGGCGTTCCACGACTTCCAGTCGGCGAACGGCCTGCTGGACACCTTCGGCGACATCCTGGTCCGCACCTCGGCGACC
>NZ_JBSGDB010000941.1:0-1067 GCF_053602155.1 Streptomyces sp. NPDC004561 | reverse complement strand
CAGCCCAGCACGTTCCCCGGCCAGGCGTACGCGCAGGCGGCGATCATCGCGCGGTCGGTGGCCAGCCCGCCCAGCCGGGAGAAGGCGCCGATCCGGAGCGGGGGAGCGGCCGTGGTCGGGGTGAGGACCACGTCGTACGACGCGAAGAACGCGCCGATCCGCCGGTGCAGCAGCGCCTCCGCGCGCCGGGCCACCCGTAGCGGGGCCCCGCCGAGCAGCCGGCCCAGCCGGGCCGCGTCCCGGGTGCGCGGGTCGAGCAGCGCGGGGTCGGGGGTCTCGCGGACCCGCTCGGCGATCCCGGCGGTGGCGCGCGGTACGAAGGTCAGGCCGATCTGGCCGTAGGGCGGGTCGGCCTCCTCGACGTCGTGGCCCAACGCGGCCAGCCGTCCCGCGAGTTCGACGACCCTGACGCGGATCTCCGGGTCCAGCCGGGCCGGTACGGCGGTGAACGGCGGCCTCAGGGACAGGGCGATGCGCAGCCGGCCGGGGTCGCGGCCGACCGCGTCCGCGACCGTCAGCGCGGCCGGCCGGTGCGGGTCCCGGTCGTGGTTGCCGCTCGCCGCGTCCAGCAGCAGGGCCGCGTCGGCGACCGTACGGGCCAGGGTGCCGTTGACCGTGATGCCCTGGAAGGACTCGCCGTGCGGCCAGGTCGAGATGCGGCCCCGCTGCGGCTTGATGCCGATCAGGTGGGTCCAGGAGGCCGGGATCCGTACCGACCCGGCGCCGTCGGAGCCGAGCGCGGCCGGCACCAGCCCGTCGGCGACGGCGGCCGCCGACCCGCCCGAGGAACCCCCGGGGGTGTGCCCGGGATGCCATGGATTGCGGGTGTCCCCGAACGCCGGCCCCTCGGTGAAGGGCCACTGCCCCAGCTCACAGGTGTTCGTCTTGCCGACGATCACGGCACCGGCCGCCCGCAGCCGCCGTACCGCCTCGCCGTCCGCGGCCACCGGCGGGAAGTGGCCGGGGCAGCCGAACGCGGTCCTCGGCGAATCCGACCCGGGGCTTCCACCCCAGCGCGGCGCGCAGGCGTGCGGAGTCCGCGGTGATGTGCCGTACGTCCCCCAGCC
>NZ_JBSGDB010000940.1:0-1074 GCF_053602155.1 Streptomyces sp. NPDC004561 | reverse complement strand
CCGGTCACGATCTCGGTGCCCGAGGGCAGCACTTCGCGTGCGTGCGCTTCGGAGCCGAGCAGCGCCTCGGCGATGCCGCTGCGGCCCCGGCTGCCGAGGACCATGACGAGGGCGGTCTGGCTCTCGTGCACGAGCCCGTCCTCCGGCTCGTCGGGCAGCACCGCGGTGGTGACCTTCACTCCCGGCCGGCGGCGCCGGGCCCGGCGCTCGGCGGTGCCGACGACGTCCCGGGCCATCACCTCGTCCACCGGTTTGTCGAGTTCCTGGGCGAGCAGGGCGCCTTCGTAGCGTTCCCAGAGCGAGGCGTAGACCAGGCGGAGCGGGGCGCCGCGCAGGGCGGCCTCGTCGGCGGCCCAGTCCACGGCGCGCAGGCTCGGCTCGGATCCGTCGACGCCGGCGACGACGGGCAGTTCCATCGTGCTCACCGCCCCAGGTGGAGGACGAGGCCGACGCGAGCCCGCGGCCAGCCGCGCGGGACGTCGTCGGCGGAGGCCCGGCGACCCTGCTGCTCCACCGGGCCGCCGGCGCGGTGTCCGGGCCGGTCCGGCACCTCGGCCGGGACGCCCCGGTCGCCGCGGGTGCCGGTGCGGTACGGCCCGAACCGGCCACGGTCCCGGCACGGGCCCGGCTCGGGGCCGGTTCGCTCCTCGGCGACCCGGGTCTCGCCGGACGCTGCCTTCATGAACGGGCTCCCCTCGCGGTGACGGCGGGTCAGTCGTGGGCCACAACGGCCACGGGTGCGTCGACGTGGTGCAGGACGGCGTGGGTGACGTGCCCGATGTGGAGGCCGAACGGGCTGGTGCGGATGCGCCGGCCGACGACGACCAGGCAGGCGTCCCCGGCGGCGTTCACCAGGACCGGCGCGGCGTTGCCGCAGCGGCTCGCCTCGATCACCTCGACGTCCGGGAACTTCTGCCGCCAGGGCCGCAGCACCTCGGTCAGCGCGGCCGCCGCCCGGCGTCCTAGGGAGGCCGTGACCTCGGGTTCCGGGGACATGCCGTACGCGGTGTACGGCGGCGGGCTCGGCGCGCAGGGCGCGCTGGGCGCCGTCGACGTCGTAGGTGGCGACCAGGC
>NZ_JBSGDB010000939.1:0-1081 GCF_053602155.1 Streptomyces sp. NPDC004561 | reverse complement strand
CCTAGGGCCTGTGTGATGTCGTGATCAGCTGCTGAGTTCTGCTCTGTTCCCGGGGTGGAATCCGGTAGGACTGTGGTCGTGACACGCAGGCAACTCACCAATGCCCAGTGGAAGTTCATCGAGCCGTACCTGCCGATCGGTAGGTACGGCCCGTACCCGGAGCGGTTGCGGGAACAGTTCGAGGGTGTGATCTGGCGGTTCCGGTCCAGTGCCCAGTGGCGGGAGATGCCTGCCGAGTTCGGCCCGTGGGCCACCGTCTACGGACGCTTCCGCGTCTGGCGGGACGCCGGTGTCTTCACTGCCCTGCTCGAAGGCCTGATCGCAGAGGGGGCTCGCGTGGGGAGAACGGACTTGTCGCTGGTCAGCGTGGACTCCACAACGGTCCGCGCCCACCATGACGCTGCAGGGATGCGCGTCAGCAAGCACCTCATGGAGGCCCTGGAAGAAGCCGCGCAGGAGCAGGAAGCGGCTCGGCAAAAGGGGGCGGACTGGAGGAACAGAACGGACAGGTCGAACGCCGGCGCATCCGACGCAGACGCAAGCTCCGCCTGAAGGAAGCCCTGCTCGGCAGGTCCCGGGGCGGCCTGACCAGCAAGGTCCATCTCGCCGCAGACCGCAGGTGCCGTCCGCTTGCGCTGGTCCTGACTGCCGGACAGGCCGGGGACAGCCCGCAGTTCATCCCCGTGCTCGCGCGGGTGAGAGTCCACCTGCCTGTCGGCCGTCCCCGCACCAAGCCCGGCGCGGTCGCCGCAGACAAGGCCTACTCGTCCCGCGGAAATCGCTCCTACCTGCGCAAACGCGGAATCAAGGCCGTCATCCCGGAAAAGCGGGACCAGGCCGCCAACCGCAAGAAGAAGGGCGCACGAGGCGGCCGACCCTTCAGCCACGACGCCGACCTGTACAAGGAACGGAACACGGTCGAGCGCCTGATCAACAAGCTCAAGGCCTGGCGAGGCATCGCCACCCGCTGCGACAAGAGCCCCGACAGCTACCTCGCCGGCCTCCACCTCCGAGCCGCAATGATCTGGGTCGACGACCTGATCAAGACCACCGAATGATCACGACATCACACAGGCCCTAG
>NZ_JBSGDB010000938.1:0-1088 GCF_053602155.1 Streptomyces sp. NPDC004561 | reverse complement strand
ACCGGAGGTCGGGCAGGTGCGCCGGGAGACGCTGGGCTTCCCGGCCTGGGCGCTGGTCAACGACCCTGCGAACGGCCATCACGCGCTCGCCCTGGCCCCCGTCGGCGTGCTGTCGATCATGCATCCGGACGCCGAGACGGCCGCCGCCCGGGCCGCCGCCGCCCAGGGCGTGCCGTACATCCTGTCGTCGGCGTCCAGCACGCCGATGGAGCAGGTGGCGGAGGCGATGGGGGACGCCGAGCGCTGGTTCCAGCTGTACTGGGGCAAGGACCGCGAGGTGACCCGGAGTTTCCTCGGCCGGGCGAAGGCGGCCGGCTTCTCCGTGCTGGTGGTCACGCTGGACACACCGCTGCTGGCGTGGCGGCCGCGCGATCTGGACCAGGCGTACCTGCCGTTCCTGCACGGGGTGGGCACCGCCAACTACTTCAGCGACCCGGCCTTCCGGGCGGGCCTCGCCAAGCCGCCGCACGAGGACCCGAACGCGGCCGTGCTGCACTTCCTCGGCCTGTTCGGGGACCCCGGACACACCTGGCCGGACCTCGCGTTCCTGCGCGAGCACTGGGACGGTCCGATCGTCCTGAAGGGCGTGCTGCACCCGGACGACGCCCGGCTCGCCGCCGACGCCGGGATGGACGGCGTGGTGGTGTCCAACCACGGCGGCCGGCAGGTGGCCGGCTCGGTGGCGGCGGCCGACGCACTGCCCGGGGTCGCGGCCGCGGTCGGCGACCGGCTGACGGTGCTGTTCGACAGCGGGGTCCGCACCGGCGACGACGTGTTCAAGGCGCTCGCGCTCGGCGCGCGGGCGGTGCTGCTGGGACGGCCCTACGTCTACGGGCTGGGCCTGGACGGGCAGGCGGGCGTGGAGCACGTCGTCCGCTGTGTGCTGGCGGAGCTGGACCTGACCCTCGCCCTGTCCGGGCACACCGGCCCGGCGACGGTCACGGCGGCCGACCTCGTCGAGGAGCCCGCCTGACCGCCGCCCGCGGTGCCGGCTAGGCGCTCCTGCGCGACGGACGCGCCGACGGCGCCGACGGCGCGCCCGTACCGGCGATGGAGAGCGAACCTGTTCCGGCCGACGGCGTGTCGGC
>NZ_JBSGDB010000937.1:0-1092 GCF_053602155.1 Streptomyces sp. NPDC004561 | reverse complement strand
GCCGTTCAACGTCGTACGGCAGCTCCTCCAGCCCGCGCTGCTGTCCCTGCTGCCCGGCGAGGCCCGCGAGTACCTCGGCGACTGGTACGACATCGGCTTCTCCCTCGCCACGACGCGCACCGCCTGGGACCGCCGGGCCGCCGTCGTCGGCGAGAGCCTGGAGGAACTCACCGAAGGCGTACGGGCGCTGGTGTCCGGCACCCCGTCCGCGGCCGTCATCCAGAACGCGGCCGGCCTCGGCGGCAAGGTCGGGTTCCTGTTCTCGGGCCAGGGCTCGCAGCGGATCGGCATGGGGCGCGAACTGTACGAGGCGTACCCGGTGTTCGCGGCGGCGTACGACGAGGTGTGCGCGGTTCTGGACGCACCCGTCGATGTGGACTCCGAGGAACTGAACCAGACGGGTTCGACGCAGCCGGCGTTGTTCGCCGTTGAGGTGGCGTTGTTCCGCTTGTTGGAGTCGTGGGGTGTCCGGCCGGATTACGTGGCCGGACACTCGGTCGGCGAGATCGCGGCCGCGCATGTGGCGGGCGTGTTGTCGCTGGAGGACGCGGCGAGGCTGGTGTCCGCGCGGGCTGCGTTGATGCAGGCGTTGCCTGCGGGTGGGGCGATGGTCGCGGTGCAGGCGACCGAGGACGAGGTGCTGCCGCATCTGACCGACGAGGTCGGTGTCGCGGCGGTCAACGGCCCACGGTCCGTGGTCGTTTCCGGTGCGGAGGATGCGGTCGCGGCGATTGCCGAGCTGTTCGCCGCTCAGGGTCGTAAGACGTCGCGGCTGAAGGTCAGCCACGCGTTTCATTCGCCTTTGATGGACCCGATGTTGGAGGAGATCGCGGAGGTCGTGCGCGGTCTGGTCTTCAACGAGCCGCGTATTCCGGTCGTTTCCAACCTCACCGGCCGCCTGGCCGAGTCGTACAACCCCGAGTACTGGGTCCGTCACGTCCGTGAAGCGGTCCGCTTCGCGGACGGTGTCCAGACCCTGCACGAACTGGGCGTGAGCACGTTCGTGGAGATCGGCCCGGGCGGTGTCCTCAGCGGCATGGCCCAGGGCTGTGTGGACGACGTCGTCACCATCCCTGTACTCCGAGCCGACCG
>NZ_JBSGDB010000936.1:0-1113 GCF_053602155.1 Streptomyces sp. NPDC004561 | reverse complement strand
GCACCTGGAGGCCCTGCCGCAGGCTGGGCGCGGGCGGGAGGGGCACCAGCGGCACCCGCTCGCCGGCGCGGGCGCGCTGCGAGAACCAGATGATCTTGCTGCCGGTGTCGGAGGCGCAGCAGCCCCAGCCGTCGCTCATGGCGGCGATGTCCGCGAGGCAGGCCCGCAGGTCCTGGTCGGGGCGCAGATCGGGATCGTCGTCGCCGAAGGCGGTGATGAGGTGCTGGCCGTTCCACCACATCTCGATGGATGTGTGCTTGTCCGTCGCGTGCTCGTCGATCGCCCGAAGCAACAGCTCGGCGCCGTGACAGACGGGGGACACGAGGTTCTCGAGGTCCCAGTAGCGGAGGTGGGCGGCCAGGATGCGGCTGACCTGTCCCACCCGTTCCGGGCTGACTTCCACGTCGAGGTGGTAGTAGCAGGGCACTGCGGTCTTCATCGTCGCTTGCTCCTCACCGGCGAAGCTCTCGCTCCCCTCGCCCCTGTCCGGGAGGGATCCCGGACACACAGCGTGAGCGCTGATCGCTTCTGAGTCACCTCCACGGTGAGGGCACTACGCCATTCGTGCAACACGAGAACCCGGCGCCACAAATGGTTGAAGATCCAACAAGACGCTGCGTCGTCACGCGTGCACCATAAGTGAAAGCCTCGATCGCCGTAACGGTGCCGCGCCCACCCCTGCGCGGCCACCACCCGACCGTCGGGAACGCGCCCAGTCGAGAGCGTGGAAGGTGAAGAGGGCCATGCTGCTACCCGCCAAGGCCGAAGTGGCCCGGCAGTTGCGGCGTTACCGGGCGTGGGAGCGCGTGATGCTCGCCTCGCCGCACGACCGCACGGTCAGGGCCACCTTCGAGGACTCGGGTTACACGCTGTGTGTCCTGATGGGCAAACGCTGCGCCCGCGAGGCCGCGGACGCGGCGGAGCGCTATCTGCGCACCAACCTGGTCACCTACCTGCGCGAGCAGGACGGACGGCCGCAGCCACGCCGGGCGGGCAGAAGGGCGCCGCCACCGGAGCGGCGTTCCACGGCGCCAAGCCCCTGACCTGGCACCGTATCTAGGCGTTCCCCTGCGGGACCGGCGTACGCCGGCCCGTCTCTCGGATCGCGAAGCC
>NZ_JBSGDB010000935.1:0-1122 GCF_053602155.1 Streptomyces sp. NPDC004561 | reverse complement strand
GACGCCGTCCACGCGCGCGGGCGGCCCCGCCGGTCTGCCGAGGGGCAGCACCGTGCCGTCGGCGAGCGGGGCGGGGCCGAGGCCGGACAGCAGGTCCGTGGCGCGGCTGCCGAGCACCGGCTCCACGGCGATGCCGCCGCAGACGGCCACATAGCCGCGTACGCCGGCCACGGCGCTGCCCACCTCCAGCAGCTCACCGGCCGGCACCACGACCGGCGCGCCCCACGCGGCCGGGCGGCCGCCGACCGCCACCGGACAGGGTGCGCCGCCCACCGCGACGGTCACCGGGGAACGGGGGCGCAGCGCACAGCCGTCGAGGGTCGTCTCCAGCACGGCGGCGTCCGGGGCATTGCCGACGAGCCGGTTGACGAGCGCCGCCGCGGGCCCGTCGAGCGCCCCCGAACGGGGCACACCGAGATGCGCGTACCCGGGCCGCCCACGATCCTGCACGGTGGTCAGCGCCCCGGAACGCACGACGACGAGCGCACGATCCGTCATGCGTCCTCCACCGGTACGCCATGCACGCGCGCGTGCGGGAAGGCGGTGGCAAGTCCCGCGCGCGCGTGCCCGTTCCTGCGTGTCCCGGTCATGCGGCACCCACCGGTACGAAGCGCACGCGGGTGCCCGGTGCGAGCAGGGCGGCGGGGGTGCGGGTGTGGTTCCACAGCACCGCGTCGGTCGAGCCGATGAGTTGCCAGCCGCCCGGTGAGGAGCGCGGGTACACGCCCGTGTACGGGCCCGCGAGGGCCACGGCGCCGGCGGGGACCGTGGTGCGCGGGGTGGCGCGGCGCGGGACGTCGTAGCGGGGCGGGAGACCGGTGAGGTAGCCGAAGCCGGGGGCGAAGCCGCAGAAGGCCACCGTGAACTCGGTGCCCGCGTGGATGCGGGCCACCTCGTGCTCGGGCACCCTCCAGCAGGCGGCGACCTCCGCGAGGTCGGGGCCGTCGTAGCGCACCGGGAGTTCGACCAGGGCACGCGCGCGCGGGGAAGGCGGCGGCACCGCGGACGAGGTCAGTTCGGACGCCCAACGGGCCGGATCGGACAGCCCGTCGAGCAGGACCGTGCGCGCCGCAGGCACGATCTCGCGGACCGTCAGCGTGCCCTCCGCCCGGCAGATGTGCA
>NZ_JBSGDB010000934.1:0-1130 GCF_053602155.1 Streptomyces sp. NPDC004561 | reverse complement strand
TCAGGGCAAGTTGGTCACGAAGCTCGCTCGGTATGCGCATACCACACCAACGACAGAGACACCGTGAAGCAACGTGTTGATTCTTTACGAGCCCTAAGACCGTGTCCTATGTGGTGAGGGTGCACCCGGCGCGAATGTAGTTCAAGGACGCATGTATCTACCGTTTCGACCATGCCTGGCGTAGCGTCTGCTTCCCCGCGAAGGGGCACCACCTTGGGGGTGCCAGGCCCGCCGGCTGTAGGGATGCACGTCGGCGGGCCGCGACTTGTCCGGGCCGCGCCGCAGCCCGCCGGCGTGAACCTCTTGGAGTGCGAGAAGCGCGGGCACGCCGAGTCGTGGGAGCCAGGCAGCTACTTCGGTGTGCGCACCGATTACGCCCATCACGTATGCGGCAGGCCGGGGCCCCTTGTGGTTCTGACTGTGAGCACGGAATCCCTGGCATCGGGCGTCCGGCCAGTTCGTAGTTTTGGTCGGACGCCCAGACATTGGCGGTCGCGTCTACGTTGGTGAGTCGGCCATCGCCTCTGGGCACCCACTGGGATGCGCCAGGCGCTCGCCCACATCCGGACCTTCCCGGGCGCCCGCTGATGGCCGACCCAACGTAGGAGACGGGGAGTCTCAGGTCACCATCGATACCAGCGACCGCGGCCACCGCCGGCGTTGGTAGAGCGCATCAAGAAGCCCAGCAGCCACAGCACCAGCACGGCCAGGGCCACCCACCACAGAATCTTTATGGCGAAACCCGCGCCGAAAAGGATTAGGGCGAGCAGAAGAACAAGAAGCAGGGGAACCATAGTTATCGACCTCCTGCCGCCCCGTCTGCCCTCCACATGATCCTCCATTCCCAGAAATTATCTTGTTTGTGAAGGGGAAGCCGGGGCACGAGCGTCTTTACCACGACAGCGGCAACAGCGGCTACGAGGAGGCGCATTCCATGACTGCCGGCGAGAAGGCCAAGGCGAAGACCGAGCAGGCCGAGGGCAAGGCCAAGGAGACTCTGGGCAGCGCTCTCGGCAATGACCGCATGGCCGCCGAGGGCCAGGCATAGAAGAGCGTCGGCGACGCCCGTGAGGCGAAGGAGAAGGCTAGGGACGCGATCTAGCAGTGACACCCCGCTTCGTCGAGGGCCG
>NZ_JBSGDB010000933.1:0-1130 GCF_053602155.1 Streptomyces sp. NPDC004561 | reverse complement strand
CCACAGCAATCTCGTCCGGAGTCACGCACACTCAACGCCACACCGGGCCCAGAGGACACGCACCACCACAACCGACCTGACCAAGCACTACTAGGACCTAGCGAACGTCAGCCAGAGGCGGGCGTGTGCTCGCTGTGTGGCATCGCGCGGTGGGCTTCGTCCTGGACGAGCAGTGTAAGAAGTGAGGCAACCGTCAGGCCCTGACCGGCTTCGGTCGGGTGGCGCAGGGTCTTAGCGGGGTCGATCTGGTACGTGTTGCCGCGCCCCTGTCGGATGTGTGAGAGGTAACCGGCCTGCTCCAGGTCGGCGATGATCTTTTGCACAGCGCGTTCGGTGAGGCGGCAGCGGGCGGCGATGTCACGGACACGCGCACTCTGGTTGTCCGCGATAGCCGCAAGGACGCGGGCGTGGTTCGTCAGGAACGTCCATCCGTTGTGGGGCTCGGGCACCTCATCCATGCGCCGAGTCTACCGAAAGGACATGCGCGCATCCAAAAGCACGTACAAGAGTTCGTGTATAGGTTGACGTACGTCCCCCTCGTCGGGGAACGTTGAAGTGGACCACGGCGAGCGCATCGGGAGTGAGCCATGCAACACCCTTCCCACCGGACACAGTCCCTCACCATGCCGGACCTCCCCTGCTCAGGTAGAAACGTTGCTGCGAAGCCACTTCTAACGGGTCAGATAGCCACGCCGTACGCGTCGAGCGACGACCGGGTGCATGTCACCGTGCGCGGTGAACTCGACCTCGTCTCGGGCAACCAGCTCCGAGACCAACTGAGCGAAGCGCTTGCCGCTTCCTCCGGCGGTCTCGACTTGGACTTGAGCGGGCTCAGCTTCTGTGACTGCGCCGGCCTCAGTGTTCTTCTGGAACTCCGCCAGCGGGCCCTGAGCCGGGGCAAGACCGTCGTCATCCAGGACACCAGCCCCGCGATCGACAGGTTGCTCCATCTCGTCGGAGCGCAAGATCTGTTTTCACCTCCGCAGCCGCGGTGCACAGAGCCGCGCCAATTTACGCAAGCCATCGCGCCCTCCCCGAAGCCAGGGATGTCGCCCGGCGCCATGTCCTCAAGGAGCGGGCGGCAGGTTGCTGACCTGCGGCTTAGCAGCCCCTGCCTGTGATTCCCCTCT
>NZ_JBSGDB010000932.1:0-1131 GCF_053602155.1 Streptomyces sp. NPDC004561 | reverse complement strand
CCACGTGCGGCTCGACTTCGCCGTCGAACCGTACTTCGAGAAGAAGCAAGCCGATGCGCAGCAGGACGCCCCCGCGAATCGGGACAGCGGACCGGTCGGAGTTCTTCCTGGTCCCCGGCGACGTCGTCCAGCTCGGCGCGGGCGACCTGGTGCCAGCGGACGTACGGCTGCTACGCGCGCGGGGCCTGACCGTGCACCAGTCGGCGCTGACCGGGGAGTCGACCCCGGTCCCGAAACACGCGGCGGACGTCGCCGGGCCGGCCGGAACCGCCGTCTTCGAGCAGCCGCAGCTGTGCTTCCAGGGCAGCAGCGTCGCCACCGGCAGCGGCACCGCCGTCGTGCTGGAGACGGGCGGGCGCACCCGGTTCGCGGCCGCCTACGACCGCACGGCCGGCCGGCGCGAGCCGAGCGCCTTCGACCGGGCGGTCCATGGCATCTCGTGGATCCTGATCCGGTTCATGCTGCTCACCCCGCCGCTGGTGCTAATGGCCAACGCGGCGCTGCGCGACCGGGGGCTGGAGACGCTGCCGTTCGTGGTGGCGGTGGCGGTGGGGCTGACGCCGGAGATGCTGCCGGTCGTCGTCACCACCTGTCTGGCGCGAGGGGCGGCGCTGCTGGCCCGCACGCACGGCGTGATCGTCAAGCGGCTCCCGGCCCTGCACGACCTCGGCGCCGTCGACGTGCTGTGCCTCGACAAGACGGGCACCCTCACCCAGGACCGGCCGGTGGTCGAGCGGGGCCTGGACGCGGCGGGCGGAGACGATCCCGAGGTGGTCCGCTGGGCCGCCGTGAACGCCTGGTGGACCCTCCAGCTCGCCGAACTGCCCGAGCCCGACGCCTTGGACGAGGCGGTCCTGGACACGGCCGACGAGGACGACCTCATGGCGTACGACGGGATCGCGGCGCTCCCCTTCGACCCCGTGCGCCGGCTGTCCACGGCCGTGGTGCGCACCCCCGGCCGACTGGGCTCGCACACCCTCGTCGTCAAGGGTGCCGTGGAGGCCGTCCTGGAGCGCTGCGCCCTGCCGCCCGAGGAGGCGGACCGGCTCGCGGACCTCGCGGACCGGGCCTCGCGCGACGGGCTGCGGGTGCTGGCGGTCGCCACCGCCGAACGCCGGGCCCGGTTGCGCG
>NZ_JBSGDB010000931.1:0-1136 GCF_053602155.1 Streptomyces sp. NPDC004561 | reverse complement strand
GGGAGCTTGAACTCCAGCACCTGTGCCATCAGCCCTCGGCCTCCCACTGCAGCCGCGCCACGGCGTCCAGGATGCGGTCGACGCCGGGCTGTGGTGCTGTCCGGCACGCCGGTGACGGCCGTGGTGCACACGGCCGGCGTCCTCGACGACGGCGTGATCGCCGCGCTCACCCCGGAGCGCATGGAGAAGGTGCTGCGCCCGAAGGCCGACGCCGTGCTCAACCTCCATGAGCTGACGAGCGACCTGTCGGCGTTCGTCGTCTTCTCCTCCGTGTCCGGAATCCTGGGCAGCGCGGGACAGGGCAATTACGCGGCGGCGAACACCTTCCTGGACGCCTTCGCCGAAGCCCGCCGCGCCCGGGGGCTCCCCGCCACGTCGCTGACGTGGGGCCTCTGGGAGCAGGGCAGCGGCATGGCCGACCGGCTCGACCAGGCGGACCTCACCCGGCTGAGGCGGGTGGGCCTGGCCCCGATGGCCGTCGACGAAGGGCTGCGCCTGTTCGACGCGGCGCTGGCCCTGGACCGGGCCGTCGTCGCCCCGCTGCGGCTGGACCTGGGCGGCCTGCGGGGCACGGTGCCGCCGGTCCTGCGAGGGCTGCGCGGTCCCGTACGGGGCACCGCGCGGCGCGCGGCGCAGACCGCGCCGAAGGGATCGCTGGGTCGGCGGCTGGCCGGGCTGCCGGAGGCCGAGCGGGAGCAGATGGTGCTGGACCTGGTGCGTACCGAGGTCGCCGCCGTGCTCGGCCACACCACGGCCCAGGCCGTCCAGCCGGAACACGCCTTCCAGGACGCCGGTTTCGACTCGCTCACCTCGGTGGAACTCCGCAACCGGCTGAACGAGGCGACCGGGCTGCGGCTCCCCGCGACCATGGTCTTCGACCACCCCACGCCCGTCGCGCTCTCCCGCTTCCTGCTGGCCGAGACGCTGGGCGTCCAGGAGCGGTCCGAGGCCCCGGTCGCCGCGGTGACCGGGACGGCGGACGAGCCGATCGCGATCGTGGGCATGGCCTGCCGCTTCCCCGGTGACGTGCGGTCGCCCGAAGACCTGTGGCGTCTCGTCGCCTCCGGCGGCGACGCGATCTCGGGCTTCCCGGAGGACCGCGGCTGGGACGTGGGGAACCTCTACGACCCGGACCC
>NZ_JBSGDB010000930.1:0-1136 GCF_053602155.1 Streptomyces sp. NPDC004561 | reverse complement strand
GTAGCGCCCCCACGCGGCCGGTGCCTCGGGCAGGGTGAAGAACTGCTGCATGCGCTCCGGCACCGGAACCGGCCGGCGCAGCCCAGGGGCCGGCGCGAATTCCGTGGTGCCACGGGTGACCCGCTCCAGCGAATTGTCCGCTCCGGCGGCGAAGGAGACGATCCGGGCGAAGCCGCTCTCGGTCGACAGGACCACGGCCGTGCCTGCGTCCCCGAAGATGATGTTGTCCAGGGTGTTCCACCGGTCGATGCCCGGTGAGGCGTAACGGTCGCCAGTGGTGACGAGCGCCGCGTGGGCGAAGCCGCTACGCAGGTAGGCGGAGGCGAGCCGCATCGCACCGAGCCCACCCAGCGACTGCTGCTGGACGTCGAGGGAGAAGGGATGCGCGCCCACCGACTCGTTGGCGACGTAGGCCGCCGACGGCCACAGGTCCAGACCCTGGAACCAGTGGCTGGCGTGCAACACCAGGCCGATGTCCGAGGAGTCCAGCTCGGACTGCGCGATCGCCGACCGTGCTGCCTGGGCCGCCATTTCGGGGCCGGCCTGACCGTCCGAGACTGCGATGCGTTCAAAGCCGAGTTCCTGGTGCGTGGCCGGCACAAAGCCCTCGGCGACGGCCTCGCTCACGGACACGGTCTCGGGCAGGGACACGGTCGCGGCCGCTATGTACAGATTGGGCTGGTTGTTCATGATGATCTCCGACCACTGGGGCTCTTGGGAGCGGGTGCGACTATGCGATTACGGGTCCGACCCGTCCCGGGTGGTGTCACCAGATGTTCAAGCCGTAGACGAGGTCGTTGTACCGGCAGCTGAGCTCGCTCTCGGGCACGGGTGACACTGCCATGTTGCTGAACGGCTCTGATCTGCCTGTGACACGCGGCTGACGTACGACTCGTTGATCGCTCGGGCGCGCGGACAAGTCGGCGGGCACCCCGGAGCCGAGCTCCGGCGCACCCGCCGACCAGAACCGTTCGATCAGAGCTGCGAAGGCTTTGGACTTGCCCAGAAGCAGCTGCACCACAGCCGCGAGCAGCACCAGGACGCCCGCCCGGGAGTACAGCGACTCACTGAACGCAGTGGGGTAGCCGTGCACACCTCCGTGGTGCCCGGCCACTGTGAAGAAGATCGCGCCGACG
>NZ_JBSGDB010000929.1:0-1137 GCF_053602155.1 Streptomyces sp. NPDC004561 | reverse complement strand
ACCACCCCCCGGATCATGAACAACAAGGGGGGGAAGTCATGCCGGACCCGAAGGCCGGAGGCCCCGTTGCGGAGCCATGAAGACGGTAACGGGGGGGCTCGACGTCGTCCGCCTCGACCTGCTCGGCCCAGCCGGTCACTTCGCGGCCACGCCAGCAGGTGGGCGTCTCGGGGCGGGTGCGCTTTTCGAGGGTCATCAACCAGCGCATCGTCACGACATCTCCAGTTTCAGGCGCGCCGCGTTGGGGTGCGGATGGCGGGCCGGGCGCCGTGAGCGCTGCTGGGCACGCAGGGAGTCGGCTTCGGCCTGGGCGCGGCGGGCGTGCTCGTGCTCGCGGGCGGCCGCGGTGAGGCAGTACGGGGCCAACCACTGCTGCACGTCGACGGTGCGGGCCAGCGAGTTGGGGAGCACCGAGTAGGGGAGGTCGGCCAGCATCAGCAGCAGGACCGGGTGCGGGCAGGCGGTGAACCACCGTGCGACGGTCCACCAGGCGGCCACGGCGGCGCGCCGCGCGGGGTGGGCTGCGCGGGCCTCCCGCTCCAAACGGGCGGCTTCGGCCTGGTGGTGGGCGGCCGACCATGTGAGGAAGCGCAGCAGGGCTGCCGTGTCCCGCTGCCGGGAGAGGTCCAGGAGCACGGGCAGGTCGTCGCGCTGCGCCACATGGGCGGCGCAGGCGCGCAAGACGGCGGTGAGCGTCGCTGCCGTCTTCTCGGGCGGCTCGTGTCCGTCGGCGGACGTCATCGGGTACACGCTGACCTGGGGGCGGTCGGCGTAGTCGCTGGGGTAGAGGGTCAGGCTGCCGTGGCCGCGGGTGAGCCGCGGTAGGGCGTCGTCGGGGGCGGTGGTCTGGTAGGCGTTGACGGGGCCGAGGCAGGCGCGTACGGCGGTGAACTGGTCCCAGTGGTGGGGGTGGTGGGTGGCGGTGACGTGCACGCTGCCGCGCATCGCCCCGCCCAGCTGGAAGACGACGGCGTCGTCCTGGCGGGGGCCGGCGGTGGCGCGCACGGTGCCAGCGGGCGTGTCGACGGTCAGGCTCTCGCTGATCATGGGCTGCGGCTCCTCGGCGGTCGGTTCGGTGAGCGGGGCCTGCCGCCCCGCGCTCGCCGAAGGGGAGGGCGCGGGCGTCGGGGCGGCAGG
>NZ_JBSGDB010000928.1:0-1140 GCF_053602155.1 Streptomyces sp. NPDC004561 | reverse complement strand
CGGCGCCAAGTGGGACACCGAACTCGCCCGCACCATGAACTACGTGCCCAACAAGACCACCCTGGATGAGAGGATCCGCGACCAATCCCGCGGACCGGACATTTCGCTCGGGAATTGTTCGCCTACCCCTGCCCTGTGACGCTCTTCACCACCAGCCGCAGCGGCCCCCGCACCGCGGCCGGCGGCAGCCGGAACCCCGACCGCCCCGGGGTCACCGACCCCAGCACGCTCGGCCGGCGGGCGCCCGTGCTGCGCGGGTCGGTGCCCGGCAGACCGTGGGCGGTGAGGAAGCCGAGGACCGCGAAGGCGTACGCCTCCTTCGCGGCGGCCGGCAGGCCCAGTTCGTCCGAGGAGCGCACCGGGATCCCCGCGAGCCGCTCCCGGAGCAGGTCCGTCAGCACCGGGTTGCGGATGCCCCCGCCGGAGGCGATCACCTCGCTCGCGCCGACGGACCGCACCGCGTCCGCGACCGTCCGCGCCGTCAGCAGGGTGAGCGTGGCCAGCACGTCCTCCGGGCGGCCGCCGTCGAAGGCGCCCGCCGCCCGCAGATACCCGGCGTGGAACAGCTCCTTGCCGGTCGTCCTCGGCGCCGGCAGCGCGTAGTACGGCTCCGCGAGCAGCCGGTCAAGCAACCGCGGGTCCGGCCGGCCGCGTGCGGCGAGGGCGCCGTCCGCGTCGTAGGCCAGCCGCCCGCCGCTGAACTCCCGGGCCGCCGCGTCCAGCAGCGCACAGCCGGGCCCGGTGTCGAAGGCCGTCCCGTCCGGCGCGGTCAGATTGGCGATGCCGCCGATGTTCAGCGCCACCGGCCGCCCCGGCCTGCCGCGCAGCCACAGCAGATCCACCAGGCTGACCAGGGGGGCGCCCTGCCCGCCGGCCGCGACGTCCCGGGCGCGGAAGTCGGCGACCACGGGCAGCCCGGTCGCCTCGGCGATCCACGCGGGCTGACCGAGCTGCAGCGTGCCGTACACCCGGCCGTCGGACACGCCGTGGTAGACGGTCTGCCCGTGCGAGGCCACCAACTCCGCCCGGCCCGCGCACAGTTCGCCATCGGCCCGGACGGCCGCCGCCGCGAACGCCCGGCCGATGCCGGTGTCGAGCCGGCACACCGCCGCCAGACCGGCGGCGGCCGGCGGCAGCGCC
>NZ_JBSGDB010000927.1:0-1143 GCF_053602155.1 Streptomyces sp. NPDC004561 | reverse complement strand
CGCGCCGCTGTGGTGCGCCACCCGCGGCGCGGCCGCCACCGGCCGTGCCGACGACGCACCACCCAGCGCGGCACAGAACCAGGTGTGGGGCCTCGGCCGCGCCCTCGCCCTGGAGCACGCACGGCGCTGGGGCGGCCTGATCGACCTGCCCGCGACCGTCGACGAGCGCGCCGCCGGCCGTGTCGCCGCCGTACTGATCCAGGGAACCGGCGCTGCGGACGGCCGGGAGGACCAGGTCGCCGTCCGCGCCTCCGGCGTGTTCACCGCCAGGCTCGCCCACGCACGCAGCGGCGCCGGCCGGCCGTGGTCGCCGCGCGGCACCGTCCTGATCACCGGAGGCACGGGTGCGCTGGGCGGGCACGTCGCCCGCTGGCTCGCCGGTGCCGGTGCCAAACACCTGGTGCTCACCAGCCGCCGCGGCGCCGACGCGCCCGGCGCGACCGCGCTCGAGGCCGAACTGGAGGAACTGGGAGCGCGCGTCACCCTCGCCGCGTGCGACGTCGCCGACCGAGACGCGGTGGCGGCGCTGCTCGCCGAGCACACGTTCACCTCTGTCTTCCACGCCGCGGGCGTGGGACAGTTGGCCCCGTTCGACGAGTTGACGCCGGCCGACTTCGCCCGCACGGTGGCGGCGAAGGCCCGCGGTGCCGCGCTCCTGGACGAACTGCTCGGCGACCGCGAGCTGGACGCCTTCGTGCTCTTCTCCTCGATCGCCGGGGTGTGGGGCAGCGGACTGCAGACCGCCTATGCGGCCGGCAACGCCTTCCTCGACGGGCTCGCCGCCCGGCGCAGGGCCCGGGGACTGACCGCCACCGCGATCGCCTGGGGCCCCTGGGCCGACGGCGGCATGGTCACCGACGCCGACGAGGAGCACCTGCGCCGCCGCGGCGTCGTCACCCTGCCCGCCGCGCTCGCCGTGACCGCGGTCCAGCGCACCCTGGACTGCGACGACACCGCGGTGGTGGTGGCCGACATCGACTGGGAACGGTTCATCGCACCGTTCACCCTCGGCCGCCCGAGCGCCCTGCTGTCCGAGCTGCCCGAGGTGCGCCGCGCCGCTCCTCCTGGGAGCGTTCCGCGAGGGCCCGGGAAGGCCCGCAGTGCCTCGCGGCCCGGCCCGGACAGCATGTCGGCGGGCCGGTC
>NZ_JBSGDB010000926.1:0-1143 GCF_053602155.1 Streptomyces sp. NPDC004561 | reverse complement strand
GCTGGGTCCGCTTTCGCTGGTCCCGCCCTTTGGGTGGTGAGATCCGTTCCGCGACCGTGTCCCGCAAGGGCGGCCGTTGGTTCGTGTCCTTCCTTCCCCGCGGTGGCTCGCGCCCGGCGGCCGGCTGCTGTCCGAGACCAGCGAGCGCCAGGCGCCCGCCGCCGTCGAGGTGTTCAACCGGGCCGGTCTGACGGCCCGTCTGGCGACGTCGGAGGAACTGAACGCGCACGTGGTGATCGGCGTCCTGCCCTGACCGTCCTGCGGGAGACGGCTCCCCAGGTGGCTCCCCCGCCCCGCGGAGCCGTGCCCCGGGCGTCAAGTGCCCCCCGGATCAGGGCAGTTCCTGCGCCCGTGCGATGAGCAAGGCCACGTCGTCGTGGTTGTCGGGGTGGTGCAGGGTGCGCAGGAGCAGGTCGCAGGCCTCCTCCAGCGGGCGGGCGGGATCGTCGAGCAGGGACAGCAGGAAGTCCAGGCGCTCGTCCAGCGCGTGGCAGCGGGTCTCCACCAGCCCGTCGGTGTAGAACACCAGCTCGTCGCCGGGCTCGAAATCGACGGTGACGGTGGTGAACGGGACCCCGCCGACGCCCAGCGGCACCCCCGTGGGCAGGTCGAGCAGCTCCGGCGGACGCCCGGGCCGGACCCGGGCCGGCGGCAGATGCCCGGCGTTGGCGATCCGGCACTGGCGCAGATGCGGATCGTGGACGGCGTACACACAGGTCGCGATCGAGTGGTCCAGGGCCGAGGTCGTCTTGTCCAGGTGCTCCAGCAGCATGGCCGGGTCCAGTTCGAGCCCGGCCAGCGTGGTGGTCGCGGTGCGCAGCCGGCCCATGGTCGCGGCCGCGCTGATCCCGCTGCCCATGACGTCGCCCACCACCAGCGCGGTCCTGCCGCCCTCCAGCGGGATGACGTCGAACCAGTCGCCGCCGACCTCGCTGGTGGCCCCCGCGGGCTGGTAGCGGGAGGCGACCTCCAGTCCGGTCGTCACCGGCGGATGGCTCGGCAGCAGACTGCGCTGGAGGGTGAGCGCGGTGTTGCGGGCGTTCTGGTACCAGCGCGCGTTGTCGATCTGCACCGCCGCCCGCGCGGCGAGCTCCCGGGCGAGCAGGACGTCGTCCTCGTCGAACGGCGCCGGATTGCGGGTCC
>NZ_JBSGDB010000925.1:0-1161 GCF_053602155.1 Streptomyces sp. NPDC004561 | reverse complement strand
GCCCGCGCCAACGGCGGCGAACCGGACGCGGGGCGCCGGCTGAAGGCCTGGGCGCTGGCCGCCGGGCTCACCGACGTCACCGCCACCTCCACCACCTGGACCTTCGCCACCCCCGAGGAGCGGGCCTGGTGGAGCGGCCTGTGGGCGGACCGCACCCTCGCCTCGGCCTACGCCGGCCGGGCCACGGAGGGCGGTCACGCGACCGCCGGGCAGCTGCGCGCGGTGTCCGGGGCCTGGCGGGAGTGGGGCCGGCGGGAGGACGGCTGGTTCACGGTGCTGCACGGAGAGGTTCTGTGCCGCAAAGAAGGCCGTGAAAAAGGCCCTGCCCAGGCCTGAGTCCTGACGGCGGGACGGGTCAGTCGCGGGGAAGCAGTGGTCCGAGCGGCCCGAGGTCCAGGTTCAGGTCCTCGGGCCGCAGGCCGTAGCGGTCGCGCAGCTCGGCCATCCGGTCCTCCAGCAGCATCAGCGTGAGACCGATCCGCTCCTCCTGCTCCTCGGTGAGGTCGCCCGTGTCGAAGCGCCGCACGGCCTGCCGTTCCATCAGCTGGCGCAGCAGCTCCACCACCGTCAGCACCAGTTTCACCAGGTCGCGCTCGACCGTGTCGGGTTCGAGGTCGAGCCGCTTGCGGGCACTCATCAGGGCTCCTCGAAGGGTGAGGGGACCGACTGGTTCACCGAGCTGATCAGCGCGTTCAGATCGATGCGGACGAGATCGACGTCCGCGATGCGCAGCGTGACGTCGCCGGTGATGACGACTCCGCCGGCCAGCAGCCGGTCCAGGAGGTCGACCAGCGCGATCTCCCGGCGTTCGACGACGGTCACCGCGCCTCCCCCGTTTCCTCTCCGGTGAACGAGTAGGCGGCCCAGGGGCCGGTGAGTTCCACCCGGATTCCGGGCGCCTCGTCCTTCGTGCGGTCCACCAGTTCCACGAACTCCTCCGAATGCGCCCGCGACACCAGATAGGCGGCGTTGAGCACATTGCGTCCGGTCGCGCCGGACAGCGCGGAGTTCTGCGGGGCGTGCATCCGGCAGTCCTCCGCGTACGCGCACAGCCGCTCGTGCAGGGACTGCGCGAACGTCTCGGCGGCCTGCCGGCTCTCCTCGTGCGCCATGGTGTCCGCACGGCGCCGACGCAGATAGTCCCGGCCGCTCGCGGCCTTC
>NZ_JBSGDB010000924.1:0-1170 GCF_053602155.1 Streptomyces sp. NPDC004561 | reverse complement strand
TCCGGCGTACGCCTACCCAGCGTGATGCGCCGTCTGTCCGCCGGTGAACAGATCGACGTCGAGACCGAGGTACCGCGCCTCGAGGGCTTCCCGCAGGAGTTCCACCGTCTCGGCCGGCCGCTGTCGGCGTTCGACCGCTGGCACTGCGGCCACTGGAACCCGGCGATACGCCGGCACTGGCTCGCCGTGCTGCCCGAGCGGCGCGAACTGGTGGCGGCCCGGATCCTCCCCGATGTCGCCGCGACCGCTGCCCACGACGAGCGGGGCTCCGCCGTGCTGCCGCTGCTCGCCGAGTCGGGTGGCGACGCGGGCGAGGCGGTGCACCTGTGCGTGGCGTACGGGCTGGGCGCGCGGCAGGCGGAGGAGCGGCTCGCCGCCGTGGACGCGCTGCTGGTGCTCGCGGCGCGGGGACAACTCGACGCCCGCAGGCTGGGTGCGGACCTGGGCGTGCTGATGGAGCGCGGCGCGGTGATGCCCCGGCGGCTGGCCGACTCCGCACGCACGGCGGCGGCCACGGGAGCCGATGCGACGATCTGGAGCGTGCTCCGGCACGCCTTGCCCGCGCCGCTCGCGGATCTCGCGACGGCCCGGCCGGAGGCGGCGGCCGTGATGGCCCGGGGCCTCGGCGAGCTGCTGGCCGTGGCGGCGGACTGCGCCGAGCGGTGCGGGGCACACGGGAGCTGCCGCACCTCGCGGAGACGGCCGCCCGCAAGGGCGGCTCGCGCCTGGTGATCGAGGCCCGGCGGCTGCGGGACGCGCTGGCCGTGGAGGTGGTGCCGGCCGCGTGAGCCGAACTGCCGTACGACGGTGCTCAGCTGAGCCCTGGAGAGTGAAAAAGGCAACAAATGGTACGGAGCATGCTTTACCCATCGGTCACAAACAGTTCGTGATCACGCAACACCATTCCTTCACAGTGGATGCATGACTCCAGAGATGTCTGATGTGACCCGGACGAAGCACGGACGGCCCGTGCACCACTGGCGGCGGGACCTAGTCGAACTCGCCGCGCTCTTCACGGCGGTCGCCGTGGCCGACGGGGTGGCGAACCTGGTCGGGCACGGCCCCGACGGCCCGGCGTTGCTGGTGATCTCGGCGATCGCGCTGGCCGCGACGGCGGGCTTCCACACCTGGTGGGCACGGCGCCACGGACACGCACCGCCGGTGAGCGTT
>NZ_JBSGDB010000923.1:0-1177 GCF_053602155.1 Streptomyces sp. NPDC004561 | reverse complement strand
CGACGGCCCGCATGATGAAAGACATGAGACAGCGCGTGGTGCGAGTCGCCCTCACTGCGGGCGCACTGCTGCTACCGGGCGCCGACGCGGCCACCGCGGCCACGGCCGCCACTCCCTCGGCCGCCCGTGCCCAGGCAACCGCCGCCCTCGTCGCCCGCCTCGGGGACCACACGGCCGGCTCCTACTACGACGCCACGGCCCGCCACTTCGTGGTCGACATCACCGACCCGTCCGCAGCGGCCCCGGTCCGCGCCACCGGAGCGGTGGCCAGAACGGTGCGTTACTCCACCACCCAGCTCCGCGCCGCCACCACCGCCCTGGCTCACCGAGCCCGGATCGCGGGCACCGCCTGGGCCATCGACCCCCGGCAGGACAGGATCGTGCTGACCGTCGACCCCACTGTCACCGGAGCCGAGCGGACCCGGCTCGACGCTGTGGCCAGGGCACTGGGGGACAAGGTCGTCGTACGCCGCGCGGCTTCCGCGTTCAAGCCGCTGATCGCGGGCGGCGACGCCATCTGGGGCAGCGACGTACGCTGCTCCCTCGGCTTCAACGTGTCCGTGAACGGCGCCCCCTACTTCCTCACCGCCGGACACTGCGGCAACGCCGCCTCCAACTGGTCCGACTCCCAGGGCGGCGGCGAGATCGCCCAGACCGTCGACTCCCAGTTCCCCGGCACCGACTACGCCCTCGTCCAGTACGACGACCAGGGCGGCGATCACCCCAGCGCCGTCGACCTGTACGACGGCGGCACCCAGCAGATCACCCACGCCGCCGACGCCTACGTGGGCGAACAGGTCCAGCGCAGCGGCAGTACCACGGGCGTCTACGGCGGCACGGTCACCGGCCTGGACGCGACCGTGAACTACCAGGAGGGTTCGGTCTCCGGCCTGATCGACACCGATGTCTGCGCCGAGCCCGGCGACAGCGGCGGTGCGCTCTTCGACGGGGACGCGGCGATCGGGCTGACCTCGGGCGGCAGCGGCGACTGCTCCTCCGGCGGCGAGACCTTCTTCCAGCCGGTGACGGCGGCGCTCAGCGCGGAAGGCGCCGCCCTTCCGTGACCGATCGGATGATCAGGGGCGGACGGCGCGATGACTGGCGGGTGCGACGGCCGACAGACAGGACCGGGGCGGGCGGGCTTGCGGTTCAAGGTGACGGCCGCCTCCACCTCGCC
>NZ_JBSGDB010000922.1:0-1183 GCF_053602155.1 Streptomyces sp. NPDC004561 | reverse complement strand
GTCCGCTGCCCAGGTCATGACCGGCGGGAGGGTCGCCGCGCGCTCGGGCCTAGTGGGGCTGGGGGCCTGGCTGGCGTTCGCGGCACTGACCGCGGTGGTGGTCTTCGGCCACGGCGCCCCGCTGTCCCCGGACCACGCCCTGCTCTCCTGGTCCGTCGGGCACCGCCCGCCGGTGGCGCTGGCGGCGGCGCGCGGACTGACCGCCACGGGCACGGGCGTCGTGCCGTACGCGCTGGTGGTCGTCGCCGGGCTGCTCGCGGGCCGCACCACGCGGGAGCGATCGGCCGCCGTGCTGCTCGGCGTGGTCTGCCTCGGCGTGGGCCAGGCGCTGCGGTACGGGGTGATGGACCTGGTCCACCGGGCCCGCCCGCCGCACTACGACTGGCAGACGCATGCCTCGGGCCTGTCGTACCCCTCGGGCCACACCACCACGGCGGCCTTGGCCGCCGGGCTGCTGATCGTGGCGCTGTGGATCCGCTCCCCGCGCAGCCGGACCGCGCCCTGTCTGGTGATCGCCTGCTGGGGGGCGGCGGTCGGACTGACCCGGATCTTCCTGGGCGTGCACTGGTTCACCGACGTGGTCGGCGGCTGGCTGTTCGCCACCGGCTGGCTCTGTGTCTTCCTCGCCGCCCTGGCCTGCCTGCTGCCCGAGCGATTTCTCCCCAGTGCCCTCGACCGGGGCACGGCCGATCCGACCGACCCGGCCGACGGGCCGATGGAGAGACATGCGACCGACGATCCTGATCGTCGAGGACGATCACGGCCTGCGTGACGTGCTCCGGCGCGGTCTGCAGGACGAGGAGTTCGACACGCTCACCGCGGCCGACGGCGCCACCGCCCTGCGGCTGGCGACCCCGGAGGTGTCCGCCGCCGTGCTGGACGTCGGGCTGCCCGACGCGGACGGCCGGGACGTGTGCCAGGCGATGCGCGCGAACGGTTTCACCGCCCCGGTCGTGTTCCTGACCGCGCGGCACGGGCTGGCGGACCGGCTGTCGGGTTTCTCGGCCGGCGGTGACGACTACCTGCCCAAGCCGTTCCATCTCGCCGAGCTGGCCGCCCGGCTGCGGGTCGCACTGCGCCGGACCGCGCCGGCGCCCGCGGCACCACCCCACGCGGGCGGTCTGTTCTGCCGTCCCCTGGCTGCGCGACCACCTCGAGGGCGAAATCCAGTCGTTCTTGGCGG
>NZ_JBSGDB010000921.1:0-1197 GCF_053602155.1 Streptomyces sp. NPDC004561 | reverse complement strand
CGCCAGCCAGGCAGCGGCCGAACAAGTGAACCTGAAACCACGTCAACCCGCCCTGACCAGCTAGTCAGCCACTCCCACACAGCGGGGGAACCTCATGCGTTCCTCAAAGGAAGTACACATAGCGGCGGCGTAAACGCCTGGTGGGGGGTGCGGGTCTGCCCCAGATCCAGGGTCGGGCGCGGGCGTTCAGCTGGGCTGTGGCCACTTCGGTGGCGTGGGTGATGTGGTCGCGGTCGCCGAAGGAGCGTCCGGCCAGGGCGGTCTTGCGGAAGATGCGCCACCAGCCCTCTTGGAGGTTGAGCCAGCAGGCGCCGACCGGGATGAACACGTGTCTGATGCGGGGGTGGTCCTCGAGCCAGGCCCGGGTGGACACGCTGTTGTGCGAGGACAGATTGTCGGTGATCACATAGATGTCCCCGCCGGGGTTGGCGTCCTCGACCAGCTGAAGGAACTGCTGGTAGAAGGCGCTGTTGCGGGAGGTGGCGGTCATCGTGAGTTCCTGGCCGTCGCGGACGCGTAAGCCGCCGTAGACCCAGGTTTTCTCCGGTCCGCGGGAGTAGTCGATCTCGTTCTTGATGCGGTGTCCGTCCGGTGACCAGCCCGGTGCCGGCGGGAAGGTGCGGGGGATCACCGGGCCGAGCTCGTCGGCGCAGACGACCGTCGCGCCGGCGGGCGGGCTGGTGTAGAGCTCGACGATCCGCGTCCTTTTCCCTCGAAGTCCGCATCTCTCGAGCGCGTCCACGAGCGCGTGCGCCGTCTTCTGACTGCACCCGACCTGGTCAGCGATCTGCGGGACCAGCCAGCCGTCCCAGCTCAGCTCGACCATCCAGCACCGCTCCACCAGAACCTTCGGCGCCTTCCTGTCAGCCGCCAGGCGGTGGACCACCGCTTGCTCGCCCTCGTCACGGCTCGGCCGTGCCCTCAGCACCACTACCCAGCACCCGCCCCCGAGCACCCGCAACTGCCCCGCTATCAGCAGCTATACCCATCAAAAGCGGAATCCAGCACTAGGCGCTGTTTCTCGGATCTCCCTTCGTGAGTGAGGCGTTGGGGGCAGGCTGGCTGCATGGGACGCGGAGACCTGACGAATGCGGAGTGGGATCGGCTGGAGTCGTTCTTACCTCGCGGTGGTGCACGTGGGGGCCGGTGGAGCGATCACCGCCGGGTGATCAACGGGGTGTTGTACCGGGTCCGTAC
>NZ_JBSGDB010000920.1:0-1205 GCF_053602155.1 Streptomyces sp. NPDC004561 | reverse complement strand
GCCCCCCCGTTTTTGGGGGGGGGCCTGCGGTGGGGGGCCAGTTATCGATCAGGGGCCGCCCTGCTGTGTCCTGTCCCGTACGACTACGACGGTGTAGCGCCACAGCATCGCCGCCGGGCGCCCCCTCAGCCTCAGACGAAGCTGCGCGTGGGCAGGGGCTTGCCGTACCACATCTCGATCAGGCGGGCGGCGATGGAGATGCCGTAGGGCGGCAGGACCTCGCCGGCCTCGAAGGCCTCGTGGAGTTCCTCCCGGGAGAACCAGCGGGCCTCGTGGATCTCGTCGCCGTCGACGTTGATCTCGGTGGAGGTCGCGCGGGCCATGAAGCCGAGCATCAGGCTGGAGGGGAAGGGCCAGGGCTGGCTGGCGACGTACTCGACGCCGCCGACGGTGACGCCGACCTCCTCGGACACCTCGCGGCGCACCGCATGCTCGGTGGACTCGCCGGGCTCCACGAACCCGGCGAGCGTGGAGAAGCGGCCCTCGGGCCAGTGGACCTGGCGGCCGAGCAGGATGCGGTCCTCCGCGTCGGTGACGGCCATGATCACGGCCGGGTCGGTGCGCGGGTAGTGCTCGGCGCCGCAGGCGGGGCAGCGGCGGATGTGGCCGGCGGCGGCGATGACGGTGCGCTCGCCGCAGCGGGAGCAGAAGCGGTGGGTGCGCTGCCAGTTCTCCAGGCCGACCGCGTGGACCATGAGCCCGGAGTCGCGCTGCGACAGCAGCAGGCCCGCCTCGCGCAGGCCCGCCGGGCGCGCGGACTGGTCGATGCGGCCGGGCAGGGCGTCCTTCTGGAGGGCGAAGTAGGCCACGCCCTCCTCGTCGATGCCGAGGAAGTACCGGTGCGCCTCGGTGAGCGGGGCCTCGAAGGAGGGCGTCATGACGAGTTCGGTCCGGCCGTCGGGCGTCTCGTCGATGAGCACCTGGCCGCCGGAGACCACGAAGCAGCGGGTCGTGGGGTGGCTCCACGCCGCCGCCAGCCAGGCCTCGTCCAGCCGGTGGTGGGCGGCGCGGTCGATGCCGCTCGCGGCGGTCAGGGAGATGGGTCGGTCGGCTGTGTGGTCGGTCCAGGTGGTCACGGGTGCTTCCAACTCCCCCAGGGCGGCGGTTCTTCGGGCGGGCGGTTCGGCGGAACGTGGGACGGAGGGGCACCGCGCCGGGGCGGGCGGGGCGGGCGGGGCGGTCTTCCCAGTGTGCCCCGCGCGCGG
>NZ_JBSGDB010000919.1:0-1276 GCF_053602155.1 Streptomyces sp. NPDC004561 | reverse complement strand
CCTCACGCTGTCCGAGGCGATCGACCGGGGCATCTGCGCCCTACCAGGTGGTGTGCCTCGACATCAGCGACGCCCAACTCCAAGTCAGGGGCCGAGCCGGAGCCGACCGGCTGGGCGCCCGGGGTGAGGGGCGCCGCCTGCCGTCGGGGCCTTGTCCCGGGGACAACCGTCCGTCTGCCGCAAGGGGGCGCGGTCGGATTGGTCGGTGCCGACCGGTCGGCTGCCCAGGCGCCGGGTGCCGTCTGTCGCGGGGCGTGCTCCGAGGCTGCCGCGGACCGGCCGTGTGGTGCGTGACCACCCCGCGCCCGCCGTAGCGCGGTCGGCCGATTCAGCGGCGCGGTGGCCGTGATCGTCACCGGCCGGCTCGGCCGCCGTATCGCCGCGCCCTGCCATCCGGCTGTCCCGTGACGGGCCGCTCAGCCCCCCGCGGGACTCCGTGCGGGGCCTGTTCCCGAGCCCGGCCGGTGCGCACCGTAGGCTGCCCTGGCTGGACCTCGCCGCCCCGGTCGAGGACCTGGAGCGGTGCCCGGGACCGGCCGCCCCAGGGCGGCGCGCGGTCCCAGAGCGGTGGTGAGCATGGCGCGCAGGACGGCGCGGGCCGAGCAGGTGAGCGCGACGCGGGAGGCGATCCTGACCGCGGCGGAACGGCTGTTCGCCGAGCACGGCGTGTACGTCGTCTCCAACCGCCAGGTGAGCGAGGCCGCCGGCCAGGGCAACAACACCGCGGTCGGCTACCACTTCGGCACCAAGACCGACCTGGTCCGCGCGGTCGCCCGCCGGCACGCCGAGCGCGTCGAGGCGCTCCGGGAACGTGCCCTCGCGGCGGCCGGCCACTCCGACGACGTCCGCGACTGGGTCGACTGCCTGGTCCGCCCGGTCACCGAGCACCTGGCCGGACTCGGCAGCCCCACCTGGTACGCCCGGTTCTGCGCCCAGGTGATGACCGACCCCGCCCTGCACGAGCCATGGTGGAGGAGTCCATGACCTCGCCGGCGCTGCGGCAGGCGATAGAGGGGCTGAACCGCACCCTGCCGGAGCTGCCGGCCGAGGTCCGCGCCGAACGCGGCCAGATGGTCCGGCTGCTGATCCTGCACACCTGCGCCGAGCGGGAACGGGCGCTCGCCGAGGGCGCGCCGACCCCGCGCGCCACCTGGGGCGAGGTGGCCACGGGACTCGCCGCGTGGAAGCGGCCGTGGTCCACGGCTACTTCCCGTGCGTGTCCAAGGACGACGACCTGATCATCCTGGACGAGCGGGGCAACGAGCGCACCCGCTTC
>NZ_JBSGDB010000918.1:0-1284 GCF_053602155.1 Streptomyces sp. NPDC004561 | reverse complement strand
CCGCGAACTCGGCGGCGACCTGCGCTACCACCACGAGATGGAGTCCTTCGAACAGGCCGCCCTTCTACGTCTCTGCGTCGCGGAACCGCGGGAACGGCGGCCGGACGGGTAAGGACTAGTCCTCGTCCGCCACGATCTCCCGGCAGCGCTTCACATCCGCGGCCATCTGCTCCATCAGGGCCTCCAGCGAGTCGAACTTCGCCTGGCCGCGCACGTACACGAGGAAGTCGACGGCGACGTGCAGGCCGTACAGGTCGAGGCCGACCCGGTCGATCGCGTACGCCTCCACCGTGCGCTCGGTGCCGTCGAACTGCGGGTTGGTGCCCACGGAGATCGCGGCCGGCATGGCCTCGCCCTCGACGTGCAGATAGCCGGCGTACACGCCGTCGGCGGGGATGGCGGTGTGGGGCAGCGTCTCGACGTTCGCCGTGGGGAAGCCCAGCTCGCGGCCGCGCTGGGCGCCGCGCACGACGACGCCCTCCACTCGGTGCGGGCGGCCCAGGATCTCGCGGGCGCCCTCGACATCACCCCCGGCGACCAGACGCCGGGTCAGGGTCGAGGAGAACGGCTCGCCGCCGCCCGCCTCACCGGAGACGTACAGGTCCACGACCTCGACGTCGAAGTCGTAGATCGTGCCCTGCTCGGTGAGGAACTCGACGTTGCCGGCCGCCTTGTGGCCGAAGCGGAAGTTCGGGCCCTCCACGACCGCCTTGGCGTGCAGCTTGTCCACCAGGACCTTCACCACGAAGTCGGCGGGCGACAGCTTCGAGAACTCGGTGGTGAAGGGAAGGATGAGCACCGCGTCGACGCCGAGGTCGGTCATCAGTTCCGCGCGGCGGTGGTGGGGGGCGAGCAGCGGCGGGTGGCTGCCGGGGCGGACGACCTCGCTGGGGTGCGGGTCGAAGGTGACGACGACGGCCGGGACGCCCAGCTCGCGGGCGCGGTCGACGGCGTGCTTGATGATCAGCTGGTGGCCGCGGTGGACGCCGTCGTAGGAACCGATGGTGACGACGCTGCGCCCCCAGTCCTGGGGGATGTCCTCCAAGCCACGCCAGCGCTGCACTGTGACCGCTCCTCGAACCCGTGTCCGTGTCTACCTTGACCTCTTGTGCAGGTCTAAGGGTGCCATGCCGGGCGCTCCGGGCCCGCATCGGCCGGGGGGCTGTGACGGGGCGCACGTTCGCGACCGCAGCTCAGAGGGGTGGGCCCGCGCGCCACCCCGTCCGGGCCGGGCGTGTACGCCCTTTGACCCGTCCCGGGCCGGGGCGGTTGCACGACCCGGCC
>NZ_JBSGDB010000917.1:0-1291 GCF_053602155.1 Streptomyces sp. NPDC004561 | reverse complement strand
TCAATTTCGAGGCCGAGGGGCAGCTCGCCACCTACCTGGCCTGGCTGATCCCCCGGCGATCACCACCAGCCGTTCCCGGCCACCCCGCCCACCGCTCATGTTCATGTGAACACGCTAGAGGGCCCGGCCGTTTCAGTCCCGTCCGGGCTCGCCCGGCGACGCCTCCGGCGCGGGCCGCGCCGAGGGCAGCGGGCCCGGCGCCGCCGACGCGGCCGCGGGCTCCGTCCGGCGCGGCGGCCGGGGCCGTGCGAGGCGCAGCCACAGCAGCGCGAGCAGGCCCGCGAACGCCGCGAACGGCAGGACCGCGCCCAGCGCGAGGGCGATCCAGCGGAGCATCGTGAGGAACACGTGCCAGCCGCCCGCCAGCGCGTCCACGAAGCCGGGCGTGTCGTCGGCGGCCGCCGCCCGCACGGGCCTCTCGGACAGCGACAGGGTGATGGTGGCCAGGCCGGCGCGGTCCTTCAGGGACGCCTGCCGGGCCAGCAGCGCCTCCAGATCGGCCTGGCGGCCGCTCAACTCTCCCTCCAGCGTGACGACATCGCCGAGCTTCGTGGCCCGGTCCATCAGCGCGCGGATCCGGTCCACGCCGGCCCGCTGCGACCTGACGCGGCTGTCGACGTCCACGACCTGGTCGGTGACGTCCACGGCCTTGGCCGTGCGGTCGATCAGCCGGCCCGCGCCCTGCAGCTCGGCGAGCACCTCGTCGTACTTCGCCGTGGGCACGCGGAGCACCACCCGGGTCTGCTCGTGGCCGTCGCCGTCCCGGCTCGTGGTCTCCTGGCCGACGTACCCGCCCGCGTCCTCGGCGGCGGTCCGCGCCTGCTCCAGGGCCTTGGGCACGTCCTTGACCTGGACGGTGAGGGACGCGGTACGGATGATCGCGTTCGGGGTGAGATCGGGCGTGCCGTGGGCGGACCCGGTGCCGGCCGCCTTTCCGCCGGCGGCGCCGGCCCGCGGGGCCCGGGCGTCCGCGGCGGACTTCGCCGAGCCGCCGCCAGTGTCGTGCGGTCCGCCGCACCCCGCGAGAGCGAGCGAGGCGGCGAGCAGGAGCGCGGCCGGCAGCCGGCCGGAGCGGGTGGAGCGTACGGAACCTGGTGTGCGCATGGGCGGTACCCCCGGGGACGGTGACCTGCTGTCGCTCCTGCGACGGCGGGCCCGGCGGCGACGTTCGGCCGCGCCGGTTCCGAAGCGGTCACGGTCGATCGAAGGCCACCTGACCCGCCGTACGGTCCCCGACGGCACCACGGAGGCATGGACGTACGACGGCGAGGACAACTGCACCAGCCACACC
>NZ_JBSGDB010000916.1:0-1299 GCF_053602155.1 Streptomyces sp. NPDC004561 | reverse complement strand
CATCGCGGCGTGCTGTTCCTGGACGAGGCACCCGAGTTCCACGGCCAGACCCTCGCCTCGGTGCCGCTCGCCCGGGTGCGGCGCAGCGCGAGCGGGCCCTCGCCCTCCAGGACGGGAAGGGCCGTACCGCCGCGGCCGTCGGCGCGGGCGACGACGTGTGCGCGGGCCCGGACGCCGGTGGCCGTCACGCCGTCCACGCGGCGAGCTGCTCCCGGACCCACGCGGCGACGTCGGCCACACCGGTCTCGCCGCGCAACGACTGGAAGACGACGGGGAGCCGACCGCGCTGGGCCTTGGCGTCGGCGGCCATCCGGGCGAGGTCGGAGCCGACGTGGGGCGCGAGGTCGGTCTTGTTGACGACGAGCAGGTCGGCGGTGGTGACGCCGGGGCCGCCCTTGCGCGGGATGTCGTCGCCGCCGGCCACGTCGATCACGAAGATCTGCGCGTCGACGAGGCCCTTGGAGAAGGTCGCGGTGAGGTTGTCGCCGCCGGACTCGACGAGGATCAGGTCCAGCGGGCCGACCGTGTCCTCCAGGTCCTCGACGGCTTCGAGGTTGGCGGAGATGTCGTCGCGGATCGCGGTGTGCGGGCAGGCGCCCGTCTCGACGGCCGTGATCCGCTCGGGCGGCAGCACGGCCTCCCGGAGCAGGAACTCGGCGTCCTCGCGGGTGTAGATGTCGTTGGTGACGACCGCGAGCGACCGTTCGTCGCGCAGGGCCCGGCACAGGGCGGCGACGGTGGCGGTCTTCCCGGATCCGACGGGCCCGCCGAGCCCTATGCGCAGCGCGCGGCGCGATCCGTCGGGGCGGTGCGCGTCGGCGCCGAGGGCGGCGGGGCCGTCGTGGGCGTGGTCGAGGTGCATGGGTACGGCTCCTGTGTGGCCGGGTCGCCCGGTTCCGAAGGGCCTGTGCGGGGGCGGCGTTCTTCGGAGGGGCGAGTCGGACGGGTGGGTGGGCGCGGTCATGACGCGAACAGCCGCACCGGCCATGCGGCGTGTGCCTCGGCCATGATCTCCAGCAGCGGTGCGGAGGCCGCGGGCAGCGCGTCGACTCCCTCATCGGGCACTCTGCGCGCCGCCCGCACGGCCGCGTCCGCGACGCGGTCCAGCTCCGGCGCCAGCCGGGCCAGCACTCCGGTCGCGTCGAACGGATCGAGGCTCAGCAGGCGCACGGTCGCCGTCGCCGGGCCGCTCACGCTCTCGTACGCCTGTGGACCGTCGGCTGGCAGGGAAGGGACCCGTTCGGCGACGCCACCCGCCGTGCCCTCGACCCGGTCGAGACGGTGCAGCGCCTGGCCGAG
>NZ_JBSGDB010000915.1:0-1326 GCF_053602155.1 Streptomyces sp. NPDC004561 | reverse complement strand
TGAGCTTCCCCCGAGATGCGAGGAGGGGTGACAGCGGGTCAGATAGATCTCGTGAGAGGAGATCTGACGATGCCTGCCCCGAGGAAATACCCGTTGGAGTTGCGTGAGCGTGCGGTGCGGATGTACCGCGCCGCCGAGCCGAAGCCCGTCATCCGCCGCATGGCCGAGGATCTCGGCGTGCACCACGAGGCCCTGCGCAACTGGATCCGCCAGGCCGAGGCCGATGCCGGCGAGCGGGACGACATGCTCACCTCCGCCGAGCGGGAGGAGCTGGCGGCTCTGCGGAAGGAGAATGTCCAGCTCAAGAGGGCGAACGAGGTCCTGCGGACGGCTTCCGCTTTTTTCGCGGCCCAGCTCGACCCGACCCGGCCCAGGTGACGGCACTCGTCGACGAGCACCCGCATCTGGGGGTCGAGCCTGTACTCCGGGAACTGAACATCCCCACCTCCACCTACTACCGCTGGCGCCAGGCCGAGAAGGAGCCGTGCGAACACCGCCGCCGGGACGCCGAGTTGACGGGCATGATTCGGCAGGTCCACGACGAGTCCGGCGGGATCTACGGCTCGCCCCGCGTGCATGCCGTCCTCAAGCGCGAGGGTGTCCGCGTCGGCCGCAAGCGCGTCGAACGGCTCATGCGCCAGGCCGGCCTGGCTGGGATCAGTCCCCGCCGGGGCAAGGGCTTCACCCGACGTGACCCGGACGCCGATCCCGCTCCTGACCTGGTGCAACGCAACTTCACCGCGAACGTGCCGAACCGGTTGTGGGTCACCGACCTGACCATGATCGCGACTTTGGAGGGCCCGCTGTGGCTCTCCGCGATCCGCGACGCGTTCTCCCGCCGGGTCGTGGCCTGGGAAACCTCCGCCCGTGCGGACGCCGACCTCGTCCTGACCGCGCTGGAGTATGCCCTGGCCAGCCGCGAAGTCACGCCGGGTGAGCTCATTCACCACGCGGACCACGGCACCCAATACACCTCCGTGAAGCTCACAACACGCCTGGTCAGAGCCGGGATCCAGGCGTCCATGGGCACGGTCGGCGACTCGTTCGACAACGCCCTGGCAGAGAACTTGTGGATGGTGATCAAGACCGAGTGCATCCGCGGCCGGGTCTTCGCCACCAGGGCCGAAGCCAACCTCGCGCTCTTCGAGTACATCGACGGCTTCTATAACCCCCGCCGCATCCAGAAACGCCTCGGCTACCTCAGCCCGATCGAGTTCGAGGAGAAGCACTACGCCAGCCAGGCAGCGGCCGAACAAGTGAACCTGAAACCACGTCAACCCGCCCTGACCAGCTAGTCAGCCACTCCCACACAGCGGGGGAACCTCA
>NZ_JBSGDB010000914.1:0-1328 GCF_053602155.1 Streptomyces sp. NPDC004561 | reverse complement strand
GCGGTTCGAGCGACAACTCGTCCGGCGCCGCCGGCACCGGGGCCGGTTCCTCCGGTACGACCGGCTCCACCGGGACGACCGGATCCGGTGGGTCCGGCGGGTCCACCGGGACGGCGCAGGGCAGCGGCGGCTCCGCCGGGGGCGCCGCGCTCGCCAAGACGTCCGACATCCCCGAGGGCGGCGGGAAGATCTTCAAGGAACAGGGCGTGGTGGTCACGCAGCCCGCGGCCGGCACGTTCAAGGCGTTCTCGTCCAAGTGCACCCATCAGGGGTGCGCGGTGGGCAGCGTGACGGGCGGGGCGATCGTCTGCCCGTGTCACAACAGCCACTTCTCGGTCGAGGACGGCAGCGTGAAGCAGGGTCCCGCGACCCAGCCGCTGCCCGCGGCGAAGATCACCGTGTCCGGGGACGAGATCAAGATGGCCTGAGCCGTCTCAGGTCCGGCCGCGCGGCCGCTTCAGGCAGCCGAGCACCTCGTCGGTGCTCGCGACGGTGGCGACCAGCGCGAGGGTGTGGCGGATCATCGCGGGGGTGTAATCGGGGGGCACCCCCGCGATGGCGTCGGCCGGGACGACGGCGGTGTAGCCGAGGTTGACCGCGTCGAACACCGCGTTGGGTATCGCCACGTTGGCCGAGACGCCGGTGACGATCAGCGTGCGGCAGCCGAGGTTGCGCAGCAGGGCGTCGACGTCGGTGCCGTGCAGCGGGGAGAGCCCGTGCAGCCGTCGTACGACCAGGTCCTCCTCGGTGACCTCGATCGGGGGCGCGACCCGGACCGCGGCGCTGCCGGCCAGCTGTCGCACCGGGAGCCGTTCGGTGGCCCGGAACAGCCGGGCGTTGCGGCTGGCGCCCCGGCCGTCCGGCCGGCGCTCGGCGACCGCGTGGATCACCTGGACACGGGTGTCGTGCGCGGCGGCGACCAGCCGGGCCACATTGTGCAGGGCGCCGCTCGCGCGGGCCTCGCGGGCGAGTTCGGGCAGGGCGCTGTCCGGGCCCACCACCCCCTGCTGGCACTCCACGGTCAGCAGGACGGTGCTCACGGGATCGAGGAGTTCGCCGAGCCGCGCGTACGCCGCCATCTCGTACCCTTTCGCCGTCGCCGTCCCCGGAGGCCGGGCGGCGAGCGTAACCGCATCCGGCAGCGGGCGGAAGCCGGGCCATTCCCTTTTCTGACGTGATGTCAGAGGATCATCGGCACAGGGAATTTCCTCTGGCACGACGTGGGAGAAGAGGGGGCTTCCCAATGTCGAAGTCAAGCTGGCGCAGTGACGGGCGGTGTCACTTGGTAGCACCGTCGGTCACGGATCAGGGCCCACAGAACGTTGACG
>NZ_JBSGDB010000913.1:0-1330 GCF_053602155.1 Streptomyces sp. NPDC004561 | reverse complement strand
TGAACCGCCCCGACTCGAATAGAGACTCGATTTCATGAAAGGATCGAGTCATGGCACGACCTTCCCGTTACCCGCTTGAGCTCCGCCGCCGTGCGGTGCGCATGGTCGCCGAGGTGCGCGACGACTACCCGAACGAGACGGCCGCCTTGCAGGCGGTGACGGAGAGGCTCGGCATCGGCTCCCGCGAAACGCTGCGGAACTGGGTGAAGCAGCACGAGATCGACGCGGGCCAGCGCCCGGGGACGACGACGGAGGAGTCTGCCCAGCTCAAGGCGCTGAAGAAGGAGAACGCCGAACTCAAGCGGGCCAACGAGATCCTCAAGGCCGCGGCAAGTTTCGTCGCGGCCGAGCTCGACCGGCCACACACGCGCTCGTAGCGTTCATCGACGAGCACCGGGACCGCTTCGGCGGTGTCGAGCCGATCTGCAGGACGCTCACCGAGTACGACTGTAAGATCGCCCCTTCCACCTACTACGCCCACAAGAAACGACTTGCCGCCCCGTCCGCACGATCGGTGCGGGACGCTCAGCTCAAGGAGCTGATCAGCCAGGTCCACACCGCCAACTACCGTGTCTACGGGGCGAGAAAGGTCTGGCGTGAGCTGAACCGGCAGGGACGCGCCGTGGCCCGGTGCACCGTCGAACGCCTGATGCGTGAGATGGGCATCCAGGGGGCGGTCCGCGGCAAGCGTGTGATCACCACGCTTCCCGGCGGGCAGGTCGAGCGAGCTCCCGACCGTCTCGACCGCGATTTCGTCGCCGCCGCCCCCAACCGCTGCTGGGTGGCGGACTTCACCCACGTGAGGACCTGGTCGGGAGTCGTCTACGTCGCGTTCGTCGTGGACACCTTCTCCCGCCGGATCGTCGGCTGGTCGGCGGCCACCGTCAAGGAGACCGTCTTCGTCCTGGACGCCCTGGAGATGGCGATCTGGCAACGCGACCGCGAGCAACAACCCATCCGACCAGGCGAGTTGACACATCACTCGGATGCCGGGTCGCAGTACACGTCGTTCAGGCTCGCCGAGCATCTGGAGGCCGCCGGCATAGCCGCGTCCATCGGCTCGGTCGGCGACGCCTACGACAACGCCCTGATGGAATCGGCGATCGGCCTGTATAAGACCGAGTTGATCAAGCCCCAGCGGCCCTGGAAGACACTTTCCCAGGTCGAGATGGCCACCGCCGAATGGGTCGACTGGTACAACCACCGCCGACTCCACGGTGAAATAGGCCATATCCCGCCCGTCGAGTACGAAGCCAACTACTACACGGAACTCACGAAACCCCAGGTCACAACCACAATCTGAGATCTCTACCGAACCCGGGGCGGTTCA
>NZ_JBSGDB010000912.1:0-1331 GCF_053602155.1 Streptomyces sp. NPDC004561 | reverse complement strand
GGGGGGGGGCGGGGGGGGGGCGCCCCCGCCCCCCCCGCCCCCCCCGCAGACCACCCCCCCCCCCCATCCAACCCCGTCCGCCCGCCGACCACGGTGCGCAGGCAGACCGGCAGGTCGCGGCCCGGGGTGAGATCGGGCAGGCCCGGGGTGCCCGAGCGCGGGTCCGTCGACCAGCGGGCCACCCGGTCGTCGGGGGCCTGGACGACCAGCTCGTCGGTGCTCCAGACGGCGTAGTCGGCGGGCGCGCCCGGCACCAGGGCTCCCGCGTCGTCCCGGCCGACCGCCCGCCAGCCGCCGCGCGTGTGCGCCGTGAAGGCGGCGCGCACGGAGACCCGGTGCTCGGGCGTGCGGTGGAAGGCGGCGGCGCGGACCGTGCCCCACGGGTCGAGCGGGGTGACGGGGCTGTCGGAGCCGAACGCGAGCGGCACGCCGGAGCGGAGCAGGGCGGCGAAGGGGTTGAGGGTGCGGGCCCGGTCGGCGCCGAGCCGCCGGGCGTACATGCCGTCCTCGCCGCCCCACAGCGCGTCGAAGGCGGGCTGCACGGAGGCGGTCAGGCCCAGCTCGGCGAAGCCGGCGATGGTCTCGGGGGTGAGCATCTCGGCGTGCTCGACGCGGTGCCGGGCGGCGCGGATCCGGGCGAGGCCGATCTTCTCGGCGGCGGCGCGCACGCCCGCCACGACGGCGGTCACGGCGGCGTCGCCGATGGCGTGGAAGCCCGCCTGGAGGCCCGCCTCGGTGCAGGCCACGACATGGGCGGCGACGGCGTCGGCGTCCAGGTAGGCGGTGCCTGCGTGGCCGGCGTCGGCGTACGGCTCGTGCAGGCAGGCGGTGTGCGAGCCGAGGGCGCCGTCGGCGAACAGGTCGCCCGCGGCGCCGACGGCGCCCACTTCCCTCGCCCTGTCGACGTTCTGCTCGGCCCAGTAGCCGACGACGCGGGGGCCGGGCAGCTCGGCGGCGAGCCGGAGCAGGGAGGTGAAGTCGTCCTCGGAGGAGATCTGCGGGCCGCCGCACTCGTGCACCGAGCCGATGCCGAGGGACGCCGCGCGGGCCAGGGCGGTGCGCTGGGCCTCGGCCCGCTGGGCGGGTGTGATGGCCCCGAGGGCGGCCTCCCGTACGGCGTGGTGGGCGTCCCGGGTGAGCGGGGCGTCCTCCCGGGGCAGGTCGCCGGGGACCATGTCCAGCAGGGCGGTGGTGACGACGGCCGAGTGCACGTCGATGCGGGTGAGGTACAGCGGGCGGCCGCCGGTGGCCTCGTCGAGCTCGGCGCGGGCTGGCGGGCGGCCGCCGGGCCAGCGACTTCCTGGGCACCAACCCCTCCCCCGCCAAGCTCC
>NZ_JBSGDB010000911.1:0-1333 GCF_053602155.1 Streptomyces sp. NPDC004561 | reverse complement strand
CACAGGCAGTCCACGCCGAGCCACTGCAGATAGTCGAGCTTGGCGGTCAGGCCCTTCAGGTCACCGACGCCGTCGCCGTTGCTGTCCTGGAAGGAACGCACCAGGACCTCGTAGAAGACGGCGCGCTTGAACCAATCCGGGTCCCGGTCCTGGGCGGGAGTGTCCTCGAAGGTGTCCGGAACGGGCTCATTGACGATCATATTGTGGGTGACCCTCCGATCTGCGGGTTGGACGGTCGCAGGACGGTGAAGACGTGCGCGGGCCTATGGCCCGGTTCGAGGCGCACATAGTTGGCCCTGCCCCAGTAGTAGGTCTCGCCGGTGAGCTCGTCGCGCACCGGCACGGACTCGTGCCAGTCCAGGCCGAGTTGCGGCATGTCCAACGAGACCGTGGTCTCCTGGGTGTGGTGGGGGTCGAGGTTTGCGACCACCAGAACCGTGTTCGAACCGCTCCGCTTCGAGTAGGCGATCACCGCGTCCTGGTCGGCGTGGTGGAAGTGGAGGTCGCGCAGCTGGCGCAGGGCCGGGCTGCGGCGCCGGACTCCGTTGAGCCGGGTGATGAGGGGGGCGAGGGTGCGGCCCTCGTGGGCGGCGGCCTCCCAGTCGCGGTGCCTGAGCTGGTACTTCTCGGAGTTCTGGTATTCCTCGCTGCCCGGCCTGAGCGGGGTGTTCTCGCACAGTTCGTAGCCGCTGTAGATGCCCCAGGTCGGAGAGAGCGTCGCGGCGAGCACGGCGCGGACCTCGAAGGCGGGCCGGCCGCCCTGCTGGAGGTAGGCGTGCAGGATGTCGGGGGTGTTGGCGAAGAAGTTCGGCCGCATGTAGGCCGCCGCCTCGCCCGACAGCTCCGTCAGGTACTCCGTCAGCTCCTGCTTGTCGTTGCGCCAGGTGAAGTACGTGTACGACTGCTGGAAACCGATCTGCGCGAGCGTGTGCATCATCGCGGGCCGGGTGAACGCCTCGGCCAGGAAGATCACGTCCGGGTCGGAAGCGTTGATCTCCGCGATCACGCGCTCCCAGAAGACCACCGGTTTGGTGTGCGGGTTGTCGACCCGGAAGATGCGCACGCCGTGGCCCATCCAGTGCCGCAGCACCCGGACCGTCTCGGTGACCAGGCCCTCCATGTCCGCGTCGAAGGCGATGGGGTAGATGTCCTGGTACTTCTTCGGCGGGTTCTCCGCGTAGGCGATCGTCCCGTCCGGGCGGTGGTGGAACCACTCCGGGTGCTTCTGGACCCAGGGGTGGTCGGGGGAGCACTGCAGGGCGAAGTCCAGGGCGACCTCCAGGCCCAGCTTCCCCGCCTCGCCGACGAAGTGGCCGAAGTCCTCGATCGTGCC
>NZ_JBSGDB010000910.1:0-1364 GCF_053602155.1 Streptomyces sp. NPDC004561 | reverse complement strand
CGTCGTGTGCGAGGAACTGCTGGAGCGGGGCGAGTTCGACGCCGCCGAGTATCTGCTCGCCGGCTGCGCGGACCTCCGGCGGCACGACGCCGAACGGCTGACCCGGCAGCTGGAGAGCCTGCGGGTGAAGGCCGCGGAGTTCGTCCGGCAGCGGCTGGCCACGCTCGGCCGGCGGGCGGCGGCCGCCGGAGTGGCCTGGGAGACCGACCCGGCCGAGACGGACGCGCTGGTGGAGCAGGCGCGCTCGGGCCGGCCGCAGGTCGTGGCGCGGCTGGACGAACTGGCCGACGAGCTGCGCAAGCGCGTCGCGGAGGCCTCCCGGGAGCTGACGGACCGCCTCCCGAAGACACCGGCCGGCGCCGCGCCGCAGCGCGGGGAGCAGGCCGTGGCGCGGATCAGGGCGCTGCTCGACGCCGGTGAGCTGCTCGCCGCGGCCGCCCTGCTGAACCGGGAGCCGCCCGGGGCCCCGATCCCCGAGGGCATGACCGCGCTGCCGGTCTGGCGGGCGGAGTGGGAGCCGCGCCGGTTCCTCGAGTACCACCTCAACGCCGGCCGGGAGCGCCCTCCGGCGTTCGTCGAGTGGCGGGCGGCGGACCGTGGCGGACAGCTGCTGCTGGAGGCGTACGGCCGCCTGGAGCGCGACGGGGCCGCCGGGGCGGCCGAGGACTTCGCCCGTGCGCTCGGCGGCTTCCTCGGGGCGCCCCCCGGACAGGTCGTGGCCACCCCGATCGGGGACAGCCCCTTCCATCTCACCTACTTCGACGGCCTGTTCACCGGAACCGCCCTGTCCCGGCTGCACCCGACCGGCCGCGTCGACCTGTACGTCGGGGGACCCGGCGCGGTCGGACTGCCGGAGGCCGGCGAGGACGAGGCGCCCTACGTGGTGGTGGGCCCCAGGATCGAGCCGCCCGGCTACACCGACCGGCTGCCCGCCGCGGTCCTGACCCTGCGGGACGTACTGCGCCTGGTGGTGCTCGCCGACGTGCCGGACCGGGCGGCCGCCCTGCTGGGCCTCCTCGCCCCGCAGTGGCCCGTGACGGCGCTGGCCGGGAACAACGGGGCCGAACTCGGGCGGATCCTGGGCGACGAGCCCGACGTGGCCTGGCGCACCCTGCGCTGGCTCAGCCATCTCTCGCTGCGCTGCGGCCCGGCGGCGGTCCAGGCGATGGAGCACTGCACCGGCATGGACCCCCACCTGCTCCTGGTGATGCTGCGGTACGCCGAGAACCAGGACGTGGGCGGCGGCCCCGTCGAGACGTGGGCGGCGGCCGAGGGCGGCTGGGAGCGGGACGAGGCGCTGACCCACGCACTGCGGGAGGAGCTGACGGCCCGCTGCGGGGGGCCCGCCGCGGAGGTGGCGTGGT
>NZ_JBSGDB010000909.1:0-1365 GCF_053602155.1 Streptomyces sp. NPDC004561 | reverse complement strand
CTGGGCGGTCAGGTTCCCCGCCATGAAGTTCACCGAGTCCGTCAGGTCGCGCCAGGTGCCCTTGACGCCCTTGACGTCCGCCTGTCCGCCGAGCCGCCCCTCGGTGCCCACCTCGCGGGCCACCCGGGTCACCTCGTCCGCGAACGCGGACAGCTGATCGACCATCGTGTTGATGGTGCTCTTCAGCTCCAGGATCTCGCCGCGCGCGTCGACCGTGATCTTCTGCGACAGGTCGCCCTGCGCCACCGCCGTGGCCACCTGGGCGACATTGCGCACCTGGGCGGTCAGGTTCCCCGCCATGAAGTTCACCGAGTCCGTCAGGTCGCGCCAGACTCCGGCGACCCCGGGGACCTGGGCCTGTCCCCCGAGACGGCCCTCGGTGCCCACCTCCCGGGCCACGCGGGTGACCTCGTCCGCGAAGGCGGACAGCTGGTCCACCATCGTGTTGACGGTCTCCTTCAGCTGAAGGATCTCCCCGCGGGCGTCGACGTCGATCTTCTGGGACAGGTCGCCCTTGGCCACGGCCGTGGCGACCTGGGCGATGTCGCGGACCTGTGTGGTGAGGTTGCCCGCCATCGCGTTGACGGAGTCGGTGAGATCGGCCCACGTGCCGGAGACACCCGGTACCTGCGCCTGCCCCCCGAGGGTGCCCTCCGTGCCCACCTCCCGGGCCACCCGGGTCACCTCGGACGTGAACACCGACAACTGGTCCACCATGCCGTTGAACACATTGGCGATGTCGCCCAACAGTCCCGGCGAGTCGGCGGGCAGGCGGGTGCCGAAGTCTCCGTCCCGCACCGCGGTCAGCCCCGCGAGCAGTCTCCTGAGCTCGTCGTCACCCGGAACCGCGTCGATCGTCCCGGTCGCTTTGCCGGCCATGCGCACCCTCGTTCCGCTCCCCAAGAGCCCTCGTGCGGAGGGCTCGGAACCAGTGCCGGGCACGCGGCCTGACCCGGCGACTGGTGTTGCATTTCCGCAGTTCACGGATTTGCCTGATGAGAGAAATACGCCGCAGGCTAACCCACCCGCGCGGCCCGGGACAAAGTAATCGGCCATCTTCGGTGATCATGAGCGTCCTCAAGGCCCCCGGGCATGGGATCGAAAGAGGCGGGTAGAGAGCAGAGTTCGGCCGAAGACCGCAGGCCGGAAGGGCGGCGGACAGGGCGCGCCACGTCTCGGCGAACTTCCGCGAACGGGCCCGGAGCGATTGGTGGTCCGCCTGCCCGGGCCCGTTTCGAGCGCGCGGAGCGGGGGCACCCGTGCCACGCTCGAAAGGGAGCACCGAGAGTGAGCGGCCCGGCACCGGGCGGAGGGCGAGCGCGCAGTGGCGGAGAACCGGCGGGTGCCCCGTCGCGCGGGGCGGGG
>NZ_JBSGDB010000908.1:0-1373 GCF_053602155.1 Streptomyces sp. NPDC004561 | reverse complement strand
GTCGTCCTGTCCTGGAAGGGCGAGGCCCGCGAGATCTTCGTCCAGAAGCTCGACGAGTGGGACCGCTCCGCCCAGGACCTGCAGATCGCCGCGTCGGCCTCGGCCAGCGCCTCCGGGGCGAGGCCCGCCGCCATCAGCACCTCGCAGCGCCGGACCGACAGCATGTACGTCGGCGTGCCCAGCTTGGCGTACCGCTCCTCGGCCTCGTCCAGCAGCCGCAGCGCCACCGGGATGTCCCCGGACCGGAACGCGGCGAGCCCCCGGCTCTCCACCGCGTCCGCCTTGTCGTGCTCCTGGCCCGTGGTGTCCCACAGCCGCTCCGCCGACGTGAAGTCCGCGACGGCCCGGTCCACCGCGCCGAGCGCCAGATGCACCGTGGCCCGCAGGGTCAGCGCCCGCGCGGTCCAGATGTCGTCGGCGACCTGCCGCAGCACCGGCAGCGCCCGCCGTACGTCCTCCAGCGCCTCCTTGTGATGCCCCAGCACCCACCACACATAGGCCCGCCGGTACAGCACCCGGGCCCGGGTGTGCCCGGTGCCCCGGGCCACACCCCGCTCGAACGACGCGAGCCCCTGCCGCGTGCGCCCCGCGTGCACCAGTGCGACCCCCAGCGTCGCGAGCACATCCGCCTCACGGTCGGCCGACTCGGCGCGCGCGGCCAGGTCCCGGGCCCGCCGCAGATGCCGCAGCGCCACCCGCAGATCGCCGAAGTCCCGCTGCCAGATGCCGAGTACCTGGTGGGCGACGCTGGCGTGCAGCGGCGGCGGAACGGCATCGAGCACCTGCTCCGCGCGCGCCCGGGCCTCGCCCGGGTCGGCGAACACCATCGGCAGCAGTTCGAGCACCGACTCGCTTCCCGCTGTCACGCCTCGCATGGTAGTGGCCTGCTGTATCAGACGGTGGTCCCGCGGCTCTCACTGTCGACACCGTCCCGAGGGGGAGGACACGCATGGCACCTCAGCGATTCCACGAGCAGTTCGACCACATCCAGCGCTCGATGCCGGACGTCCCACTGGCCATGGGCCCGGACGACGACGGCCACTTCCTGTACGAGAGGGGTGTCGTCCTCGCCCGGACCGGCGAGGAGGCCCGGGTCGTCGAGGACACCGTGCGCGCCCACTTCACCGAGACCCGGGGACTGCTCCCCGAGCACGTGCGCCGCATCGGCGAACACGACCGCACCGGCGTCACCCGCATCCGGGTCGGCGACCCGGGCCTCGGCGACGAGACCGTCCCGCACGCCCTGCGCGCCCTGCGGGAGGCGGAGGAACGCCGGGGCGGCATGACTTCCCCCCCTTGTTGTTCATGATCCGGGGGGTGGTGTCACCGGGTCCGGAGGCATCGACGGACCGCTGATGAGGGGCTTGAGCACC
>NZ_JBSGDB010000907.1:0-1374 GCF_053602155.1 Streptomyces sp. NPDC004561 | reverse complement strand
GGCCTGAAGGGGCTGACCGAGCGCCTCGCGGCGGCGGGCGGCCGCGCCGTACCGTCGAGTTCCGGCCTCGTGTCTCGGGGTGATCGGTGGACCGCCCCGTGGCGTCTCACGTCCGGGGATCCGATGGTCCCGCCGTGGGTTGCGCTCGCATTGGAAATCGAACACATGCTTGAATTTGGCCATGCGACGGATTCCCGACGATCTCGCCCTCGCGCAAGAGGAGTGGCACGTCACCTACCGGCGGCTCGCCGCGTGTCCCGGCGCGGCGCTCCGGCGGCGGCTGATCCATCTGTCGTCGCAGGTGCTGTTCCATCCGTACTGGCAGGGGCAGGGAACGGCGGCTCGGGCGGCACTGTTCGTCTCCCCGCGGGGAGGACGGAGCCGACGGTGAGCGGCCTCGTCCCGGGCGGGCACGGTGTGCGCCATGTCCCTGCTGCCGCCTGACCCTCGCAGGCTGAGGGCGATCCTCGCGTACATCGAGGAGCAGCTCGCCGCGAACGAGACCGTCGCCGTCTACCTTCGGCTCCAGCGGGACGCCGTGCTCGCCGCACTCGCCCGCGCCGAGCGCCCGCAGCCGCAGCAGCGGCCGAAGCGCAAGGTGAAGGGCGGCGGTCCGCTGCCCGGCTTCAACCCGCCGCCCGCGAGCACCGGTTGCGTCATCCAGCAGAAGCGCACACCGGCCGGCCCCGAGCCCGCCGTCGTCCATCAGGCCGACTGCGCCATGATCGAGGGCACACCTCACCGCATCAGGGCCGACGAGGCGCGCGCCGCGCTCACCGACCCCACCATCGAGCCGTGCGCGTTCTGCCGGCCGGACACCGAACTGGGCATCGACCTGGCGTAGGGGGTGAGCGGCGGGCGGCCCGGGGATCAGCCTATGAGGGAGCGGAGCTGGTCGATCGTGCGGCGCCGCATGGTGAGGAAGGCGAGCCAGGAGCCGTCGGCGTAGTGCAGCCGGAAACGGGCCATCAGCTGCATCCGGGGACGGCGCTCGACCCGGGTCACCCAGGTTCGCGGCACCTCCCACACCGGCGTGCCGTTCAGGGGCTGGACCAGTCCGACGCGCTGGTCGGTCACGCGCAGCAGCAGCGCGCCGGAGGTGCGCGGCATCCCCGAGGCGATGCTCCCGGCCCCGCCGGACTGCGCGCCTACGGCGCCCATCACCTGGTTCGCGATGGCTCCGCCGAGGTTCACGCCGATGCCCTTGGCGCTCTTCGCGGGGACGACGGTGCCGTACCCCAAGAGCTGCTCACCGGGAGCCAGTTGACTGAGGGCGGAACGCTCATGGAGGGCGGACATGATCGTGATCATAGGGGTGGGGACTGCTCACGGGATCCCACTCGTTCATGCCGATGCCGGGGGACGGGTGAAAGG
>NZ_JBSGDB010000906.1:0-1400 GCF_053602155.1 Streptomyces sp. NPDC004561 | reverse complement strand
GTCGGATCAGACGTCACCGCACATCCAACCGCCATGACCGCCAACCCGGCGAACCTATGCGGTCAGAGCACTAGGTACGGCTGGCCAAGCAGCTGTCCGAGGTGCGGGCCGAGCGGGACGAGTTGGCTGTGGCCGAGCGGGTGTGGCGGCGGATGAGCGAGCAGAGCGCCGGCGAGCGGGCGGAGGCAGGATCGGCGGTCGTCCAAGCGGCAGGTCGGGCGGCGTGGTTGGTCCCAGACAGCACGCCGGGTGTGGAGGAGGCGGCGTTGCCGCCGGAGTACCAGCCCATCCTCGCCGCCGTGCGGCAGGCTGCGGGCCCGGTGGCGCACCCCGGGAGATCGGTGAGGCGCTGGGCCTGGCCACCGGAGTGCGGGGCCAACTGGAGCCGCTGCGCGGGAAGCTGACGAACCCGACCGACCGCGGCTCACCCTGCGCGCCACCAGGTCGATGTGTCACAGACATGTCCTTGAACGCGCACGCCCCGGTCACACCCGGGCTCACAACCTGGTGACCTACGCCACAAAGAGAAGCGAAGCGCGTCGAGGATCCGCTTTTGGCGCGGTTCGTCGCACTGTCAACTGCCTGTACGTTTGCCCGGCAATTCAACGAACCGCAACAACGGGGGAATCACCGTGAACGCCATGAACACTGCTAAGGCCGTCCGGAGACTGAGCGGGCTCGCCGTCGTCGGGGCACTCGCCCTGACCGCGACGGCTTGCGGCCCCGACGACTCGTCGGCCCAGTCCACCCCGTCCTCCTCGGCCACCAGCGCGAGCGCACCCACGGGCGCAGCCACGCCGGGCGCGCCGAGCAGCACTGCCACCGGCTCGGACGGCGCGAGCGGCGCCGGCGGGTCGGACACGAAGGCGGGCCAGACCCTCAAGATGGGGCAGGCGGCTCATGTCCCGTTCTCCTACGGCACGTCGACGAAGGGCAAGATCGCCCTGACCGTCACCTCGATCGAGCAGGGCAGTCCGTCCGACCTGGCTTCGCTGAAGCTCGGCGACCAGGCGAAGGGCAAGGTTCCCTACTACATCCGCTACTCGGTCACCAACGAGGGCGACTCCGACCTGGCCTACGCCAGCGTGGGCCACATGAAGGGCCACCTGGGGGACGGCACCGAGGCCCAGGACCTCATGATCATCGGCGACTTCGGCAAGTGCAAGAGCGACACACTTCCCCAGGGCTTCACCAAGGGCAAGGTCGCCCAGGGCTGCGCGGTGGCACTCGCGCCGTCGGCCTCGACGAAGGTCGCGTCGGCCGAGTACTGGGGCGAGCCCTTCACGCTGGGCCAGGGCATCACCTGGAAGTAATCCGCGAGTAGCCCCGTCGGCCGGCCAGCCGACAGAAAGCCGCCTCTGACCAGCAGTATCCGCAGGCCGGTCCGTACGGGCAGCAGC
>NZ_JBSGDB010000905.1:0-1405 GCF_053602155.1 Streptomyces sp. NPDC004561 | reverse complement strand
GGAACGTATTCACCGCAGCAATGCTGATCTGCGATTACTAGCAACTCCGACTTCATGGTCCTGCGTGACGTCGAAGGTCACAGCCTGGCCTTCCTGCAGCTCACGGAAGCCGGAAGAGTTGATGTTGGAGTAGTGCGCGAAGACGTCGGGACCCCCGCCGTCCTGCTGAATGAAACCGAAGCCCTTCTCGGCGTTGAACCACTTCACGGTCCCGCTGGCCATGCGTACACCTCTCGGTCGAACCGGGTCCACACCGTGCAGACCCGCACTGATCGCCCTGACCACACCGCACAACAAAACGCCCGCACCTGGCGGTACGGGCAGGAACGGCGAACCACGACAACCACCTTGACGCTACACGCCGCACTCGACCGACGCCAGAGAGAAATAGTTCCCCGGCTCGCCAACCTGTGTGGCTGCCGCCCCGATGCAACCGTGGCATCTGCCCCGGCACCCAGCGCCCGTGGCGCGTCGTCGTGAGTGGACGCCTGGACGAGAAAGCCCCCGTCATCCTCCTCGCGGTCAACGCATGGACTGCCGGCATCCGGGCCCGGCAGGTGCTCGGGCCGGCCACGATCACCGGCGCGGGCTGGTTCAAATCCACGCTTGGTGCGTCACGATCCACAGCCGCGGGTCCCTCAGCATCTGTCAGACGCCACGTCGCTGTTGGTACCAGCCGCTGATGTCAGGCGGAGTGTCGGATGCCGATGCCGCGCTGTCGTAACCATCGAAGCAGGTGCTCGTAGTCGAGGACGGCGGGCTGCGGCAGTTGATCGGGCTGCCCGGCTGGCTGTGCCGGATCGCTCCTCCGCCGGGTCCGCCGCCCCCGTTGCGCGCTTGCGCCGGTCAGCAGCGGGCGCTGACCACGCATGCCTCGCCGCTGAGCCGGACGCCGTCGGTGTCCGCGAAGCGGGCGAGGGCCTGCCGCATCGCCTCGCGGGCCTGCTCCGCTTCTATGGGGGCGAGTTGTTCGAGCAGGAACCTGACCGGGCCGGAGCCGGCCAGGAAGCCCGCCGCGTCGTCGGCGTCCCTGCCGAAGTTCATCGGCGCCGTGACCAGGTCCACCCGTACCTCCTCGAAGCCTGCGCCGGTCAGGAGCTGACGGATCGTCCCCGGATCCGCGAGCGAGAACATGCCGGGTGCGCCGACGGTGAAGTCCGGGACCGGGCCGTAGGCGCGCAGGACGGAGAACACGCCCGTCCAGTCGACCCGTTCGGGCGCGGCAAGGCTCGCGAAGGCGAGGCGTCCGCCGGGGCGCAGGGCGCGGCGGATGTTGGCGAAGGCGGCGGCCGGGTCGGCGAAGAACATGATGCCGAAACGGCTCAGGGCGACGTCGAAGCCGCCCGGCGGGAACGGGTGGACCTGGGCGTCGCCGCGCTCGAAGCGCAGGTTGTCGAGGCCCTCT
>NZ_JBSGDB010000904.1:0-1412 GCF_053602155.1 Streptomyces sp. NPDC004561 | reverse complement strand
GCAGCGGTGCCACCGCCCAGGACCTCGCGGAGGTCGAGCAGGCCACCGAGGCGGCGCTGCGCGTACAGACCTCGCTGCGCCAGCACCGGCGCCGCGAGGCGGAACTGACCGCGCTGTTCGACACCGCCGGAGACCTGGCCGCGCTGCGTGACCTCGACGCCGTGCTGCGCTCCATCGTGCGGCGGGCCAGGATGCTGCTCGGCACCGACACGGCCTATCTCACGCTGCCCGACGAGGAGGCCGGGGACACCTACATGCGGGTCACCGACGGTTCGGTGTCGGAGCTGTTCCAGCACCTGCGCCTGCAGCTCGGGGAGGGCCTCGGCGGCCTGGTCGCGCAGACCGCCCGCCCCTACGCCTCCCCGGACTACCGCACCGACGACCGTTTCCTGCACACGGGCACCATCGACGCCGGCGTCCTCGACGAGGGCCTGGTCGCGATCCTCGGCGTGCCGCTGCTGCTGGGGTCGGGAAGCGGCGGCCAGGTCATCGGCGCGCTCTTCGCCGCGGACCGTACACCGCGCACCTTCTCCCCCGACGAGGTCGCCCTGCTGTGCTCGCTGGCCGACCACGCCGCCATCGCCATCGACACCGCTAAGGCCATGGCCGACGCCCGGGCCGCGCTGGCCGAACTGGCCGAGGCGAACGCGGTGATCCGGGAGCACTCCGCCGCCATGCAGCGTGCCGAGGAGTCCCACGACCGGCTCACCGACCTGGTGCTGCGCGGCGGCGACGTCTCGGACGTGGCCGCCGCCGTGGCCGGTCTGCTGAAGGGTGACGTCGCGGTCCACGACGGCTCCGGGCGGCCGCTCAACACGGTCGCCGGGGGCGGCGGCGCGTTCGCCAGGGGCACGGGCGACCCCGACGGCGCCGGTGCCGAGGAGGCGGCGGCGCTGGTCGCGGACGCGGAGAGCTCACGCGCGGCCGCCCACGCGGTGTTCCGCGACGGGCGGTGGGTCTGCGCGGTGCTGGCCGGGCAGGAGCTGCTGGGCTGTCTGGTCCTGTACGGGCGGCCGGAACTCGACGGCCCCGACCGGCGTCTGTTCGAGCGGAGCAGCGTCGTGACCTCCCTGCTGCTGTTGCTGCGGCGTTCGGTCGCAGAGACCGAGAACCGCGTCCGCGGCGATCTGCTCACGGACCTGCTCACCGCACCCGACCGCGACCCGGCCGGCCTGGTCGCCCGGGGCCTCCGCCTCGGCATCGACCTCAACCGGCCCCACGTACTGCTCGTCGCCCGTACCGGCGCCGCGGCCCGGGAGCGGCTCGCCGACGCCGCCGTGCGCTACCTGTTCGGCTGCGGCAGCGTCAGCGCGGAACACGAGGGCGCCGTGGTGCTGCTGCTGCCGTACGACGGCACCGGGCCGGGTGAGGCGGCCCGCGTCACCGCCGGACAGCTCGGCCAGCTGGTCGGC
>NZ_JBSGDB010000903.1:0-1415 GCF_053602155.1 Streptomyces sp. NPDC004561 | reverse complement strand
CCCGGGATTCCCGAAGGAGGTGGCCCATCCATGCTCGTCCGTGACGCCATGAGCACGGTGATCCTCACTGTCGGTCCCGCCCACACCCTCCGTCACGGTGACGACGCGCGGGCACTTGTACGCCGCCACGCGCTCCCTGGCGTAGGCGCGGATCTCCTCCGCCGTGGCCTGCGCGCCGGGCCGCCGACCCGCTGCCGGCACCCGTACACAGGGGCGATCGGTATCAGCGGCGCGAGGTTATGCCATGTGTGTGTTACTCTCACGTGTTTGCGTGGTCGTCGCGGTGGGCGATTCTGCCTGTTCCGTTCGGCTGTGCGTGGGCTGTTCAAACCTGCCGGGCCTTCCCCGGTACGCTCCCTTGCGGAAGGCTCTTCATGAAGCATCCCAATGACTCCGGCATCGCTCACGGCAGTCCCGCCCAGCCCGGGGCAACGACCCCGGCGCTGCTCCCGGCCGTCACCTTCGCCGGTGTGGAACTGCCGACGGAGGTGCTGCGGACACTGAGCGAACTCGGGGTGCGCGAACCCTTTCCGATCCAGGCCGCCACACTGCCCGATGCCCTGGAGGGGCGCGACATCCTGGGACGAGGGCGCACCGGATCAGGCAAGACGCTCGCCTTCGGCCTGCCGCTGCTGACACGTACAGCCGGGCGGCGCGCCGAACCGAAGCAGCCGCTCGCTCTGATCCTTGTGCCCACCCGGGAGCTGGCCCAACAGGTCACCCAGGCGCTGGCGCCGTACGCCGAGGCACTGCGGCTGCGGATCGCCACGGTCGTCGGCGGAACGTCGATCGGCCGGCAGGTCACCGCGCTGCGCCAGGGAGCCGAGGTGGTCGTCGCCACCCCCGGACGCCTGCACGACCTGATCGAGCGCAACGCCTGCCGCCTGGGACGGGTGAGAGTCACCGTGCTGGACGAGGCCGACCAGATGTGCGACTTGGGATTCCTGCCGCAGGTTGCCGACGTGCTCGAGCAGGTGCACCCCGACGGTCAGCGGATGCTCTTCTCGGCCACTCTCGATCGCGACGTCGATCAACTGGTCCGCCGCTACCTCCACGACCCCGTCGTCCACTCGGTCGACCCGGCCGCGGGCACGGTCACGACGATGGAGCACCACGTTCTGGTCGTCCACGGCCCTGACCGCTACGCCGTCACCACGGAAATCGCCGCCCGCGACGGCCGCGTACTGCTGTTCCTCGACACCAAGCACGCCGTCGACCAGCTCACCCGGCATCTGCGGGCCAGCGGGGTGCACGCCGGGGCCCTGCACAGCGGCAAGTCCCAGCCACAGCGCACACGGACCCTGGCGCAGTTCAAGAACAGCCAGATCACCGTTCTGGTGGCGACCAATGTGGCGGCCCGGGGCCTGCACGTCGACGACCTCGATCTCGTGGTCAACGTCGACCCGCCCACCGAC
>NZ_JBSGDB010000902.1:0-1430 GCF_053602155.1 Streptomyces sp. NPDC004561 | reverse complement strand
GGCGGGGCGGCCGGCGCGAGCGGCGAGGGCCAGGCCCGCCGCGGTGAACGCACAGGCCGCGGTGAGGGCGGCCGTGGGGTGGACGCGTCCGGAGGGCAGGGGCCGGTGCGGGCGCTCGACGGCGTCCTCCTCGCGGTCGGCCCAGTCGTTGAGGGCCATGCCCGCCTCGTAGAGGCACAGGGAGGAGCCGGCCGCCAGCAGGGTGCGGCCTCTGGGCCGGCCCGGCACCGTCGCCGCCCCGGCCAGCACGTCCCCGGGCACGGTGAACAGCGCGGGCAGGCGCAGGAGTTCGGCCCAGGCGCGCGCGGTCACGCCGCCTCCCGCAGCCGCTGCCCGAACCGCGCGAGCGCCGCGTACTGCTCGCCGAGCGCCGCGGGCCCCTCCCCCACCGGATCCTTGAAGAAGAAGCCGAGATCGGTCAGGGGGCCGCGGACGCCAACCTCGTGGGCGCGGAGGGTCAGCCGGGCCAGGTCCAGGACCAGGGGCGCCGCCAGGGCCGAGTCGCACCCCTGCCAGATGGTCTGCAGGACCATGCGGGTGCCGAGGAAGCCGTCGAAGGCGATGTGGTCCCAGGCGGTCTTCCAGTCGCCGAGCGCCGGTACGGCGTCGATGTGGACCTCGCCCTCGGGGCTGCCGCCGAGGGTGTCGGCGAGGACGCGTTCCTTGCCGGCGTTCTTGGCGGCGGCCGCCGCCGGATCGGCCAGCGCCGCGCCGTCGCCGCCGCCCAGCAGGTTGGTGCCGGACCAGGCGCGCACGTCCAGCGCGCGCTGCGCGAACATCGGCCCGAGGACCGAACGCAGCAGGGTCTGGCCGGTCTTGCCGTCCCGTCCGGCGTACGGCACACCGCTCGCCGCGGCCGCCGTGGCCAGCGCCGGGTGGTGGAGCCCGGTCGACGGGGTGAAGTTGACGTAACCGCAGCCGGCGCGCAGGGCCGCCGCCGCGTACAGCGAACTCGGCGGCAGCGCCGCGCCGTCGGCGGCCGGCTCGGTGGAGGCCACGTTCACCACGACGGCCCGCTCCAGCCGGCCACGCCGTACGAAGTCCTCGATGTCGGCGGCGAACCGCCCGATCTGGTCGTCCGGGTCGCGGGTGTCGCCCGGGGCAGGGCCGCCCGGCCGTATCTTCGCGTCGGCAGCGGCGAGTTCGGCCGCCACGGCCGCAGGGAGGCCGTGCGGGAGCACACCGTCCGCTGCCAGTTCCTCCGCGCGTTTGGGCAGCGGGCAGTCCACCGTGTCATGGCCGCCGAAGACCAGCGACGCGAGGGCCGGCAGGCCGCTGTCGGCGAACGCGGGCGTCTCGGTGACCATGCCGGTGGGCGGGTGCAGGCCCGCCGCCACGGCGGCGCAGCCGGCCACGGCGGTGGTGGCGACGGAGCCGCGGGCACCGATCAGCCACACGCCCACGCGGGCTCGGGGAAGGGACGCGGACAT
>NZ_JBSGDB010000901.1:0-1444 GCF_053602155.1 Streptomyces sp. NPDC004561 | reverse complement strand
ACCAGCTCGAGGCGCTCGGGCTGCCCGCCGCCGCGCCGGTCCACGCCGACCTGCGCCGGGCGCTGGAGCGGACCGAGCGGCTCACCCTGCGGACCCCCGAGGAGCTGGCCGCGCTGGACGTGGCCGCGCACCGGCAGGAGGTCAATGTGCTCCTGCTGCGCACCAGCGAGCTGGCCCGGGCGGGCGCGGCCGGCGGGAAGGGCGGCAAGAGCGGCAAGGGCAGGGCCAAGGGCAAGGACCGGCGGGGCGCGGACCTGATGGGGGCCCGGCTGCGCGGCGCCGACCTGCGGGGGGCGAGCCTGCGCGGCGCCTATCTCATCGCCGCCGACCTCACCGGCGCCGATCTGCGTGACGCCGACATGATCGGCGCCGACCTGCGTGACGCCGACCTGACCGACGCGGACCTCACCGGTGCCTTCTTCCTCACTCAGCCGCAGCTCAACGCGGCCCGGGGCAGCGCGGGCACCCGGCTGCCGGACACGCTGACCCGCCCGTCCCACTGGACGGCCGCCGCCTGATCCCGCCCCACCGGCGGCCGCCCGCGGACCCGCCTCGGCGCCACCCGGCGACGCCTATGCCCCGGTGGCGGCGGGCGCGTCGGTTCCGTGTACGGGGCAGCCGGCTGGTGCTCAGCGGCGATCCGGCGGTGCTGTGGTCGGCCGGTCCGGGGCGGGTCTTCGCGGACCTGCTCGCGGCCCGCGCCTGCCCGCAGCTCGCCTCCCGCCTGCCCGACCCCGGCCCGATCGGCGAGCTGGTCTCCGGCATCGGGGCCGGCGAGCTGAACCAGGTCGCCGCGCCCGGCAAGGAGGTCGTGATCGTCCCGGTGCGCGACGCGGGACAGGCCGTGCACCGGACGGTGCAGCTGGTCGCGGACTCGGTGCCGCGGGCGATCGGCATCCCGGCCGAGCAGACCGTGGTGATCACCCCGGGGCACGGCGGCGCGGCCGGCACCCGCGCCCTCAACGCCGCCCTGAAGGAACGCCTCAACCCCGGCCCCGGCCGTTTCGGCGGCTTCGACCCCGGCGACCGGATCGCCTACTCCCCCGCCCCGGGCCGCACGGTGCCGGGCACGGTGGTGAAGGCAGACGCCGAGGGGCTGCACCTGTCGTGCGCGGGCGCTCCGGTCGTCGTACCGCGGGAGCGGGTGGAGGGCTGGGTGCGGCACGGCTGGGCGCTGACCGCGCACCAGGCGGTGGGCGGCCGCTGGCCGGCGGCGGTCGTGGTGCTGCCCGGCGACGCCGCGCAGGCGCTCAGCAGACCGTGGATCTACACGGCGTTCGGCCGGGGCGAGCGGCATCTGTCGGTGGTGCACGGTGTGGAGCAGGCCCTGCCGAGGGCGGTCGCGGAGATTGGGGCCAAGCCCCGCACGACCCGTCTGGGGACCCTGCTGCGCACGCAGGTCCCGGCCGCGGGCTGACCCCGTCACCTCGGCGGGGGCGGTGCC
>NZ_JBSGDB010000900.1:0-1449 GCF_053602155.1 Streptomyces sp. NPDC004561 | reverse complement strand
TCATGCGGCTCTACCTTCTTCCTGGGTCCGCCCCAGCCATTCGTAGGGTTGTGGCACCCAGGGGAGCTGGGTGTGGCTTTCATGCGGCTGCCAGCTGTGGCTCGGTAGGCTTGGCCGCCCGGCTCCCCACGACGACTCGGCCGCCGATTGGGAAATGCGAACAGGTCGCTGTGTAGAGCAATGCCGGCGAGGTCGTCCGTGGTACGTACTGCACGCACGACGAGCTGGAGCACGATGAGCCGGATATGGGCCGGGACCGACTGCGGCAAGACCCACCACCACTGCCTGGTCCTGGACGACGAGGGCGACGCACTGCTGTCCCGACGAGTGGCCAACGACGAGCCCGAGCTGCTGAAGCTGATCGGAGATGTCCTGGACCTCGCAGACGGCAGAGAGGTCACCTGGGCCCTGGACATGGCGGGCGGCGGCCCCGGCCTGCTGATCGCCCTGCTCGTCAACCACGGCCAGGAACTGGTCTACATCCCCGGAATCGCAGTCAACCGGGCCTCCGACGGCTACCGCGGCACGGGCAAGACCGACGCCCGTGACGCGCGGGTGATCGCCGATCAGGCCCGCATGCGACGCGATCTGCAGCCGATTCGGCCCGGTGACGATGCGGGCATCGAGCTGCGGCTGCTCACCGAGCGCCGTGTCGATCTGGTCGCCGACCGCACCCGCACGACCAACCGGCTCAAGGGCCTGCTGAACAGCATGTTCCCGGCCCTGGAACGCGCCTTGGACATCGGCACGGCCGGAGCACTGCTGCTTCTCACGGGCTATCAGACCCCGGCGGCGATCCGCCACGCCGGCCTTGCCCGGCTGACGACCTGGCTGCGTAACCGCAAGGCCCGCAACCCCGAGGCTCTCGCCGTCAAAGCCGTCGAGGCCGCTGAACGGCAGCACACCGCCGTCGCAGGCGAGACGGCGATCGCGAAGATGGTGCACACCCTCACGCAGGAGGTGATGGCCCTCAACGAGAAGATCGCCGAGACGGACAAGCTCATCGAGGGCCGGTTTCGCGAGCACGAACTCGCCGAAGTGATCCAGTCCATGCCCGGCATCGGCGCGATCCTCGGCGCGGAGCTCCTCGTCGGCATCGGCGGCAGCCTGGACGCTTTCCCCAGCCCAGACCGGCTTGCCGCCTTCGCCGGCGTGACACCCGCACCTCGCGACTCCGGCAAGGTCATCGGTAACCTCCACCGGCCCCAGCGCTACCACCGACGCCTGCAGCGGGTCTTCTACACCTCGGCACTCGTCAGCATCCGGTTCGACCCCAACTCGCGGAAGTTCTACGACCGCAAACGTGCCGAAGGTAAACGCCATGTCCAGGCCGTGCTCGCTCTCGCCCGCCGGCGCGTCAACGTTCTGTGGGCCCTGATCCGTGACCGACGGTGCTACCAAGTGACACCGCCCGTCACTGCGCCAGCTTGACTTCGACATTGGGAAGCC
>NZ_JBSGDB010000899.1:0-1450 GCF_053602155.1 Streptomyces sp. NPDC004561 | reverse complement strand
GACGCCGTGCAGGATGTGCCTGCCCCCGATCACGACCCGCAGGTCGCGCACGGTGAGCAGGGGCGCCGGGGCGGGGGTCACAGCTCCTCCCCGAGTGGCCTTCCTGCTCGCGTACCTGATCTACAACGACGGCATCCAGACGGTGATCTCCCAGGCCTCGGTCTACGGCTCCCAGGAGCTGCGGCTCGGGCAGGCGACGCTCATCGTGGCCGTGCTGCTGGTGCAGGTGCTGGCCGTGGCGGGAGCGCTGGCGATGGGGCGGCTGGCCCGGGTGTACGGCGCCCAGCGGACGATCCTGGGCTCGCTGGTGGCCTGGACGCTCACGCTCGGCGCCGGCTACTTCCTGCCCGCGAAGGCGCCGGTGTTCTTCTTCGTGCTGGCCGGCGGGATCGGCCTGGTCCTCGGCGGCAGCCAGGCGCTGTCCCGGTCGCTGTTCTCCCATCTGGTGCCGCCCGGGAAGGAGGCCGAGTACTTCTCCGCGTACGAGATGAGCGATCGCGGGATGAGCTGGCTCGGGCCGCTGCTGTTCGGCGTGACCTACCAGCTGACCGGCAGCTACCGCTCCGCGATCATCTCGCTGGTGGCCTTCTTCGTCATCGGCTTCGCCCTGCTCGCCCGGGTCCCGGTGCGGCGTGCGATCGCCGAAGCGGGTAACCCGGTACCTGAGAAGATCTAGCGCCGATTTAGCGTTCAACACGAAAGGGCGGTAGTGTACGCGTTTGGCCTGCCAGGCGTACCGTTACTGCGCGTCAAAGACGCCGAAACACTGGGTGACATCTGCTAGCAGATGTGACAAACCGGGCGCCTGTGGGTAGAACAAGGGGCGGCTACGACGGCGACGCATGGCCCGGAACGGGAATCTTTACCGCCGACCGGACGTTGACCGGATGACGACGACAGCGACACCTGTCCTGTGGGCGACAAGCCCGGGAGGCACGATTCATGAGTGAGCGAGCTCTTCGCGGTACGCGCCTCGTGGTGACCAGCTACGAGACGGACCGCGGCATCGACCTGGCCCCGCGCCAGGCCGTGGAGTACGCATGTGAGAAGGGGCACCGCTTCGAGATGCCCTTCTCCGTCGAGGCGGAGATCCCGCCGGAGTGGGAGTGCAAGGTCTGCGGGGCCCAGGCACTCCTGGTGGACGGCGACGGCCCGGAAGAGAAGAAGGCCAAGCCCGCGCGTACCCATTGGGACATGCTGATGGAGCGGCGCACCCGTGAGGAGCTCGAAGAGGTCCTCGAGGAGCGCCTGGCGGTTCTGCGCTCGGGGGCGATGAACATCGCGATTCATCCTCGGGACAGCCGCAAGTCGGCATAGCGGGAAGCCGCACAACGGACCGCGGGCGCCGTACAGAGCCGGCTGTGGGGAGCCTTCGTACGAGAACCCCTGCCCGGCCTGGCCGGGCACCGCCGGGAGTCGGACGCCATGGTGGTCGAGCTGCAGATCGGAA
>NZ_JBSGDB010000898.1:0-1451 GCF_053602155.1 Streptomyces sp. NPDC004561 | reverse complement strand
CTAGTAGTGCTTGGTCAGGTCGGTTGTGGTGGTGCGTGTCCTCTGGGCCCGGTGTGGCGTTGAGTGTGCGTGACTCCGGACGAGATTGCTGTGGTGCGTGGCGAGTTGGAGACGTTCGCGGCGGAGGTGTTCGAGCCGTTCGCGCGCAAGGATCAGCGTCGGTGGGGGCAGGTCTACCTGCGGGGGCTGCTGACCGACGGGCAACGAAAGTCGGTCGAGCCGATGGCCGCCCGGCTCGGGGAGGACGGCAATCGTCAGGCCCTGGCCAACTTCATCACCACCAGCCCCTGGGACCCGGCACACATCCGGGCCCAGCTCGCCTGGCGGATGGAGGAGGTGATCGGGTCGGACGCCCTGGTCTTCGACGACACCGGGTTCCTCAAGGACGGGACCGCCTCGGCATGCGTGTCGCGGCAGTACACCGGTACCGCGGGCAAGGTCACCAACTGCCAGGTCGGCGTCTCGCTCCACCTCGCGTCCGACCACGCCTCGGCAGCGATCAACTGGCGGCTGTTCTTGCCCCAGACCTGGGATCCCGACTCACCGAAAGCCGATGCGGACAAGGTCGCCCGCCGCACCGCCTGCGGCATCCCGGACGATGTCGGGCATGTGGAGAAGTGGCAGTTGGCCCTGGACATGCTCGATGAGACCCGCTCCTGGGGCATCGAGGTGCCGCTGGCCCTCGCGGACGCCGGATACGGCGACGCCGCCGCGTTCCGGCACGGACTGCGGGCCCGCGGCATGAACTACGTGGTGGGCATCTCCACCACGCTCTCAGCCCAGCCCGCCGACGCGGTGCCGGTGGCCGAGCCGTACTCCGGCACCGGACGCCCACCGGTGGCAAAGTATCCCGACAAGCCGCGGTCAGTGAAGGAGCTGGTCATCGAGGCGGGGCGGAAGGCAGCCCGGCCGGTGCAGTGGCGGGAGGGCTCCCGGCCCGGCACCGGCCGCTCGGGCCGCAAGCGGATGTACTCCCGCTTCGTGGCCCTGCGCATCCGGCCTGCCGGACGCGAGGTCCGCCAGGCCACCGACGGCCCGGAACTGCCGGAGTGCTGGCTGCTGGCCGAATGGCCGGCCGACGAGAACGAGCCGGTGCAGTTTTGGCTGTCCGATCTGCCCTCTGGCATGCCGCTGACCACACTGGTCCGCCTCGCCAAACTCCGCTGGCGCATCGAGCACGACTACCGGGAGATGAAACAGGCCCTGGGACTTGCCCACTTCGAGGGCCGGACCTGGAACGGATGGCACCACCACGTCACCCTCGTCTCCGTCGCGCACGCCTTTTGCACCCTGCAACGACTGGCCCGAGCCCCAAAAGACGCGGCGCCGGCCTGAGCCTCTACCAGGTCGTCCGCGAGCTACAGACACTCCTCGCCCTCTGGACCGGCGCCTGCCCCACCTGCCACTGCGACATACCCGCACCGATACGGACCTGACCAAGCACTACTAGT
>NZ_JBSGDB010000897.1:0-1454 GCF_053602155.1 Streptomyces sp. NPDC004561 | reverse complement strand
ACGGCGACGGCCACAGGGCGTCGGCGGTGGGCCGCACCTGGAGGATCACTGTGTTCAGCCGGTCGCGGGCCGCCTTGTCGAGGAGGGCGGTCAGCGCGAGCAGGGCGACCACGGCCACCACCGGCAGCACCGGGGACAGCCGCAGCGGGCGGCGGATCGGCAGGGCGAGGGCCATCGGTCAGCTCCCCGTGGAACGCACGAGCGCGGCCGCGGTGCGCAGCAGGATGCAGACGTCCTGCCACAGCGACCAGTTGTCGATGTAGGCGTTGTCGAAGCGGGCCCGGTCCTCGATGGAGGTGTCGCCGCGCAGCCCGTTGACCTGGGCGAGCCCGGTGATGCCGGACGGCATGCGGTGGCGGGCCGCGTAGCCCGGGTACGTCCTGCCGAACTGCGCGACGAAGTACGGCCGTTCGGGCCGTGGGCCGACCAGGCTCATGTCACCCCAGAAGACGTTCCACAGCTGGAGCAGCTCGTCCAGCGAGGTCTGGCGCAGCAGGCGGCAGAAGCGGCCCATCCGGTGCTCGCCCGCCACGCTCCAGCGGGTGGCCGCCTCGTGCTCGTCCACCGGGCGGTGGGTGCGGAACTTCAGCAGGGTGAAGGGGCGGCCGTCCTTGCCGATGCGCTCCTGCCGGAACACCACCCCGGGCCCGTCGGTGATCCTCAGTACGACCGCGCACACCAGCAGCACCGGGCTGACCAGCACCAGCAGCGTCCCCGACACCAGCACGTCCAGCAGCCGCTTGGCGAGGCTGGTCCGCCGCCGCGTGCCCAGGTCCAGGCGCCGTACGGCGAACCCGGCGAGCTGGTCGCGCATCTCGTACGCCGGGCAGTCCGCGTCCAGCTCCCACAGGGTGCAGCCGGACTCGGCGAGCGCCCGCAGCAGCGGCCCCTTGTCGGTGCGCACGGCCGGGTGGACGGTGAGCACGACCCGCACCCCGTTCCGGACGAGCGCCCGTTCCACCTCCTCCCCGGCGGTGAGCAGGGGCAGCCCGCCGCTGCCGTCCGGGCGGTCCGCGACCACGCCCACGGGCCGCACTCCGCAGCGCGGTTGCCGCAGCAGTGCGGCGGCCACCCGCTGCGCGGTCGCGGCGGGGCCGATCACCAGCGCGGTGCGCGGCCGCCGCAGCAGCGTCACCCGGCGCCGCCAGTGCGCCGCGCCCCGGCCCGCGCAGGCCGCCGCCGCGTGCAGCGCCCAGCCGAGCAGCAGGGTGCGGGCGGTGAGCGCGTGCTCGGGGTCGTGGGCGGCGAGCAGCGCGGCCAGGCCCAGCCAGGCCACCGCGATCCGGCCGCACACCGCGGGCAGTTCGTCCAGGACGCCGGGCACCGGTCGCCCGGACTGCGGGCGCAGCAGCAGCGCGCCGGCGAGCAGGGTGGCGACCAGCAGCGGACGGCGGGTGGCCGCGTGCAGCGCGCCCGCGCCGGCCAGCGCGGCGGTGAGTGTCCGCCATCCCCTC
>NZ_JBSGDB010000896.1:0-1461 GCF_053602155.1 Streptomyces sp. NPDC004561 | reverse complement strand
ACCGCGACGTCCGCGTCCCACGAGGCGGGGTGGTCCCAGTCGATGTCGGAACTCCCCTCCACCAGGGGCAGAGTCGGGTCGTCGGCCCGGGGTGCAAGGCGTTGCGAACGGTGGGGTGACAGGCTATGACTCATCGAGGCCGACGATCTGGAAGAGGCGTGCGACGGACGCACTGCGTGCTGTCAGCCGTACCCGGCCTTCGGCGCTTCGCGCGGTTCGTTGGGTGGTGATGAGAGAGTTGATGCCGCTGGAGTTCATGAACGTGACGTCCACGAGGGCCAGCACCGTCCGGTTCGAGGCGGCGCCGTGAGCAGCTGCGGGCATCGAGAAGTCGAGGGGCTTTGTACCGGTCGATTTCGCCGCGGGCTCGCACCACGCTGGGGCCCTCGAAGCAGGCGCGCGCGATCGACAATCGGTTGCCTTCTGGCGGCCCGTCGATGCCCTCCACGCTCTCCTCGACAACCGTCGCCGACGTCGGCATCCTTGCACCTTCCGGCGGAAGGCCGTCTGCGCGTGATACCGGATGCCCCTGGCACATACACATGCTGAGCGGGCGTGGCACCTGCCCCGGCGCGACGGTGCACAGCAACGGAATGGTGGCGGACCGGGAGGAGGGCTCCGAAGGCGAGTGTTGCGGTGCCCCGGGCGCCGCGATGACGATCGCCTTGGCCGATGACGGAGTGAGCATCGCCGAAGCCTGCCACCGAGCCGCGCCGCTTTCCTCGCCCAGGGTGCGGCCGGCCCCCCGGCTGGGGTCTCTGAGCGGAGCGGATCGTGCGCCTGACCCAGTTGGTGATCAGCGAGCTGGTCACCAATGCTCGCGAGTACGGGACCGGCCCCATCCTTGTGCAGCTGAACGTGGCTCATGCGCGGCCACGTCTCCCAGCATCTCCCCTCGGAGAGCGGTCCTGATCCGCGCCTCGGTGCGTGGGTGTGGCGGTGGATGGGGCTTGGAAGGCCGTTCAGCGCGGGCGAGCACCGGGCCGGTCTCACCGAGTACTGCTGCGCAGGAGGGGGGACCGCCATTCGAGTGGGCACTCTTCCTGGTGTACCTGCGGTAGAAGCACACGCACCCTCCATGGAGAAAAACTGTCATGGCGAGAATAGACATTCCGCCGCTGCAGGGTTAGCGTTGTCTCCGTACCCAGAAGTCGAAGTGGGCACAGCAGGCACGAAGTGCTGTGCAGGTGGACCAGAAGGACACGGCCCCAGCGGGGCTGTGAGCAGCACCCGCGATATCCGCGTAACCGAAAGGTAAGGAGCAGAGCGCCATCAGGATCGCCCGGGCGAGGAAGCACTCCGCCCGGGTACCGCAAGGCCCCGGATTGGAAGGTGGTCCCCGGTCACGCATCCGCGATCCCCGCAACCCCGCCCTCCCAGGCGGAACCTGCGGACACAGAAGTCCGGCGCAGTCGGCCGGTAGATGGTGTTGAAAGCTCGGGGCCCGGGTTGCCGCACGGC
>NZ_JBSGDB010000895.1:0-1464 GCF_053602155.1 Streptomyces sp. NPDC004561 | reverse complement strand
GCTGAACTTCAGCGTGACGGTCGAGCCCGCCAGCGAGGACAGGTCGAAGGACTTCTGGCTGTAGCCCGAGGCCTTGTTGAGGTTCGAGTAGGTCGCCAGGGTCTTCGAACCGGCGGTCACCGTCAGCTTGTCGTACGCGGTGCTGGTGGTGGTCTCGGAGGTGTCGATGTGCAGGTAGAAGGTCAGCGTCGCCTTGCAGCCCGCGGGGATCGTCACCGACTGGGACAGCGTGTCGGTGTGCGAGGTGCCGTAGCCGTCGAGCCACGCCTTGTAGGAGCCGCCGTGCGCCGCCTCACCGGGGTCGTTGGTGATGACACCGCTGGTCGAGGTCCAGCCGGTGCTCCCGGACTCGAAGCCGGGGTTGCTCAGCAGTTGGGTCGAGGTGCAACCGCCGCCACCGCCACTGGAGTTGACCGTCCAGGTGAAGCTGGCGGTACCGGTCGCGCCGGTGGAGTCCTTCACCGTGACGGTGGTGCTGTACGTGCCCGCCGTGGTCGGTGTACCGCTGATCAGGCCGGTGGAGCCGTTGATGGACAGGCCCGCCGGCAGCCCGGAGGCGCTGTACGTCAGGGCGCCGCTGTTGGTGCTGCTCGCCTGGACCTGCAGGCTCACGGCCGTACCGACGGTCGAGGACTGGTTGCCCGGGTTGGTGACCGTCACCCCGTTGCCGGGCGGGGTGACGTGGCTGCCGACGTTGATGCCGGCGAAGGCGTTGGCGACTCCGGCGTACTGGGTGGAGTTGGCTCCGTACAGCGCGGTGGCCGCGTTCAGGGCGGCCGTGCGGGCCGCCGCGTAGTCGGTGCTCGACGTCATGTACGACGTCAGCGCCTTGTACCAGATCTGCAGCGCGGCGGCGCGGCCGATGCCGGTGACGGCGACGCCGTCGGAGGTCGGGCTGTTGTAGGTCACGCCGTTGATGACCTTGGTGCCGCTGCCCTCGGACAGCAGGTAGAACATGTGGTTCGCCGGACCCGAGGAGTAGTGCACGTCGAGGTTGCCGACACCCGAGTACCAGCTGTCGGCGGAGCCGCCGTCCTTGCTGGGCTGGTCCATGTAGCGCAGCGGGGTGCCGTTGCCGTTGATGTTGATCTTCTCGCCGATGAGGTAGTCACCGGGGTCCGATGCGTTGTTGGCGTAGAACTCCACGCCGGTGCCCATGATGTCGCTGGTGGCCTCGTTCAGGCCGCCGGACTCGCCGGTGTAGTCGAGCCCGGCCGTGTTGGAGGTGACACCGTGGCTCATCTCGTGCCCGGCCACGTCCAGCGAGGTCAGCGGGTCGTTGTTGGCGGACCCGTCGCCGTAGGTCATGCAGAAGCAGCTGTCGTCCCAGAACGCGTTCACGTACGCGTTGCCGTAGTGGACGCGGGAGTAGGCGCCGACCCCGTCGTTCTTGATGCCGCTGCGGCCGAAGGTGTTCTTGTAGAAGTCCCAGGTCTCCTGCGCGCCGTAGTGGGCGTCGGCGCC
>NZ_JBSGDB010000894.1:0-1471 GCF_053602155.1 Streptomyces sp. NPDC004561 | reverse complement strand
ACACGCTCTTCACCGAGATCGGCCCGCGGTACGAGAACCGTCCGGGTGGCTACACCCGCATCACCAAAAGGGGTGAACGGTCGTAACTTTCGCGTACGGGGGGCGTTCGGCCGCGCTATGCAGTCACACGGTGATCAAGCGTATACGAAACGTTACGCCACCGCGGGTTCGCGGCGGGCGGCGCGGCGCCGGGCCGCCAGTTCCGGGTCGAGCGCGGGTACGGCGGCCAGGAGCTGGGCGGTGTACGCCTCGCGCGGGCTGTCGTACACCTCGTCGGCCGGTCCGTACTCGACGAGCCGGCCCCGGCGCATCACCGCGACCCGGTCGCTGACCTGCCGGACCACGGCGAGGTCGTGCGCGATGAAGACCAGCGCGAGGCCGAGTTCCCGCTGCAGTTCGCCGAGCAGGCCCACCACGTGGGCCTGTGTGGTGACGTCGAGCGCGGAGACGGGCTCGTCGCAGACGATGACGCGCGGCTCGGCGGCGAGTGCCCGGGCGATGCCGATGCGCTGGCGCTGGCCGCCGCTGAACTCGTGCGGGTAGCGGTCGTAGTGCGCCCTCTCGAGCCCCACGCGCTCCAGCAGTTCCGTCACGCGCCCCCGGATGCGCTGCTCTTCGCGTTCGCCACGGGCGCGGAGCGGGTCGGCGATGGACTCGCCCACGCTGCGGCGGGGGTTGAGGGAGGAGACGGGGTCCTGGAAGACCATCTGGACGGCCGGGTTCACTCCGGTGTGCGGGCGCCCTTCGTAGCGGATCCCGCCGGCGGTCGGCTCCAGCAGCCCGACCAGCATGCGGCCGAGGGTGGTCTTCCCGCTGCCGCTCTCGCCGACCACGCCGACCGTCTCTCCGCGCCGGACGGACAGGGAGACGTCGTCCACGGCGGCGACCGTCCGCCTGCCGCGCCCGAACTCGCGGCGCACTCCGGTGGCCTCCAGGACGACCTCGCCGGACGCCTCGGAGCGGGTGCGGCGCGCGTCCACGCGGGGTACGGCGTCGAGGAGTTCGCGGGTGTACGCCTCCCGGGGCGCGGCGAGCACCGCGCCGACCGGGCCGTGCTCGACCGCCCTGCCGTGCCGCATGACGAGGACGTCGTCCACGCTCTCGGCCGCCACCCCCACGTCGTGGGTGACGAGCAGCAGGCCCATGCCGGTCTCCTCGCGCAGCGTGTGCAGCAGGTCGAGGATCTGGGCCTGGACGGTGACGTCGAGGGCGGTGGTCGGCTCGTCCGCGATCAGCAGGTCGGGGTCGCAGGCGAGGGCCATGGCGATGAGGGCGCGCTGGCGCATGCCGCCGCTGAACTCGTGGGGCCGCGACCGCGACCGCCGCCCCGCGTCCGGGATGCCGACCCGGTCGAGCACGTCGACGGCACGCGCGCGTCGCGGTCGTGGTCCACGAGGCGGGCACGGCGAGCCCCACCACGTGTCCGGCGATCACCATGAACGCGCCGAGGTGGAACAGCGGGCTGCCCCAG
>NZ_JBSGDB010000893.1:0-1480 GCF_053602155.1 Streptomyces sp. NPDC004561 | reverse complement strand
GTCCAGGCCCGGCACCGCCGGGTACCAGGTCATCGCCGCGTAGTCCGCGTCCCGTGCGGCGACGTACCCGCCGGGTCGCGTCACCCGGCGCATCTCGCGCAGCGCCTGCACCGGGTCGCCGACGTGCTGGAGCACCTGGTGGGCGTGGACCACGCAGAAGGTGTCGTCCGGGAAGTCCAGCGCGTGCACGTCGGCGACCGCGAAGCCGATGTTGGACAGCCCGCGCCCGGCGGCCGTCGCCCGCGCCTGCTCCAGGATGCCCGGCGCGTGGTCGACGCCCGTGACATGGCCGTCGGGGACCAGTTCCGCCAGGTCCGCGGTGATGGTGCCGGGCCCGCAGCCGATGTCCAGGATCTTCATGTGGGGCTTCAGCGAACCGAGCAGATAGGCCGCGGAGTTGGCGGCGGTCCGCCAGGTGTGCGAACGCAGCACCGACTCGTGGTGTCCGTGCGTGTAGACGGCGGTCTCCTGGGCTTTCGGCATGGCTGCGCCCCTTCTCGTCGTACCGGCCGGACCGGGCCGGCGATACGGTTCACGGTACGCGCGCATGCCGAATGCTGAGACTCGTGTTTTACGATGCGGACTGACGGTGCGTCAGGCGCCGTTGCCCAGCGGGCGGTAGACCGTCAGGGCCTCGGGCAGCTTCTCCAGCCTCACCTCGTCCGCCGAGGCCGTGACCTCGCCGTCGTACGCAAGCGGGGTGCCCGGCGTCAGGCCGGTCAGCCGCAGCCGGTTGACCTGCACGGCGGCATGGGCGGGGGAGCGGGTGAGGGGACCCGCCGCGGCCGCCGCGAGCAGCCGCAGCGCGGGCCGCCGGCTGCCGTGCACCACCCGCACGTCCAGCAGGCCGTCGGCCAGGTCGGCACGGCGGCCGGGCGCGAGACCCATGCGGTGGTAGACGCCGTTGCCGACGAACAGCAGCCACAGCGGCCGATGCTCACCGCCCACCATCACCTCCAGTGGGTGCCGGCCCGCGCGCAGCACGCGCAGCGCGCCGAGCAACCCGGCCGGCCAGCCGCCGATCCGGCTCGACCAGCGGTCCCGTGCGCGCACCAGCTCCGGGTAGACCCCGAGGCTCAGCGTGTTCAGGAACAGTCCCTCGGTGTCCCCGGTGACGAAGCGCCCGGCGTCCACCCGGACCGCCTCGCCGTCCCGGATCGCCCGCGCCAGGCCGCGCTCGTCCTCGATTCCCAGGTCGTAGGCGAAGTGGTTCAGGGTGCCGCCCGGCAGCACCGCGAGCGGCAGGTCGTGGCGCAGGGCGAACCCGGCGGCCGCGTTCACGGTGCCGTCGCCGCCGCACACCCCGAGCACCCGCGCCCGCGCGGCCGCCTTCCCCAGCGCGTCCACGACCTCCTCGGGCGCGCACTCCACCACCTCCGCCTTCGGCAGCGCGTCCCGCAGGGCGCGCACCCGGTCCGCGGTGCCCGAGGCCCGGTTGGCGACCACCACCAGACCCTCGCCCTCGGGCAGCGCGGGCGCC
>NZ_JBSGDB010000892.1:0-1504 GCF_053602155.1 Streptomyces sp. NPDC004561 | reverse complement strand
GCCGATCAGGGACGACCGACGTCCTGCCCGTCCTCGACTGCCTGCTCAAGGACCTCGACACACCGGCCCGGGTGAGGACCGAGGTGGATGACGTGGTCGGGCATCAGCTGCCGGTAGGCGCCCGGTTCGGCCGAGCCCCAGCCGGCGCCCTGTGCGGTATCGCGTGAGGAGTCAGACACGCCGTGCACCGTAACAACGGCCCGGCCAGGGGCTGAACGCCGGGGCCCCGCTCAACGCACAAGCCCGAGGGGCGCGTTGATGTCCGAAGCTCACCGCCGCCAGCTAGCAAAATCTGTCACTGCATCAGGTTTACTTCTGCACAAGGCACCTGAGAGTTGACCGGTCCTGAGCCGCCCCATAGGGAAAACCCTCGATTGACTCTCCCTTGCGTGACATGGCCGGGTCAATACTGTCATTCTCCCCCAGCACGCTGATCCCCCACGCTCTCTTCGCGGATCACGGTCCCGCACAGCTCAGCTCGCCCGGACAGCAGACCCGTCTGTCCGGTCTGTCACCGGCCGCGACCCGGCGGCCGCAGCAGGAGGAGTACGAGTGAGACCCCACAGACGCTCTCCCCACAAGCGGGCCACGGTCGGAGCCGCCCTGGTCTCCGCCGCGGCTTTCCTCGCCGTCGGCATGCAGGCCGCCCCGGCCCTCGCCAAGCCCGCCGCTCCCCACCCCAGCCCGCTGCGCGCCGGCGGCCTGGAGGCGAAACTCAGCCCCGCCCAGCACAGCGCGCTGATGAAGAGCGCCCAGCAGAACAGCACCGCGACCGCGCGCACCCTCGGCCTCGGCGCCAAGGAGAAGCTGGTCGTCAAGGACGTCGTCAAGGACAACGACGGCACCGTGCACACGCGTTACGAGCGCACCTACGACGGCCTGCCCGTCCTCGGCGGCGACCTCGTCGTGCACACCCCGCCCGCCTCGCTGGCCGCCGGGACCGTGAGCACCACCTACAACAACAAGCACAGGATCAAGGTCGCCTCCACCACCGCGGCCTTCACCAAGTCCGCCGCCGAGACCAAGGCCCTGAAGACCGCCAAGGCCCTCGACGGCAAGAAGGCCACCGCCGACAGCGCCCGCAAGGTGATCTGGGCCGGCACCGGCACCCCGAAGCTCGCCTGGGAGACGGTGATCGGCGGCTTCCAGGACGACGGCACGCCCAGCCGGCTGCACGTCATCACCGACGCCACCACCGGCAAGGAGCTGTACCGGTACCAGGCGATCGAGACCGGGGTCGGCAACACCCACTACAGCGGCCAGGTCACGCTGACCACCACCCAGTCGGGCTCGTCGTACACGCTGACCGACGGGGCGCGCGGCGGACACAAGACCTACAACCTGAACCACGGCAGCTCGGGCACCGGCACCCTGTTCTCCCAGAGCAACGACACCTGGGGCGACGGCACCAACTCCAACGCGGCCACCGCGGGCGCCGACGCCCACTACGGCGCGCAGGAGACCTGGGACTTCTACAAGAACACCTTCAGCCGTAGCGGCTCAA
>NZ_JBSGDB010000891.1:0-1537 GCF_053602155.1 Streptomyces sp. NPDC004561 | reverse complement strand
GTTCGACTCCCGGCCGCCCGCGCGTCTGCCGCCGGCCCGTACGACCCTGCTGCAGCACTTCCGCGGCTGGTTCGTCCGCACCCGCAGGCCGGTGTTCGATCCCGGGACCGTGGAGCTGATGGATTTCCGCACCCCCCAGCCCGCGCACGGTCTGTCGTTCGGCTACGTCCTGCCGACCGGCCCGCGGGAGGCGCTGGTCGAGTACACGGAGTTCTCCCGCCGCGCGCTCGGCCGGGAGGCGTACGACCGCGCGCTGCGGCACTACACGACCCGGATCCTCGAGACCGGCGACCACGAGGTGCTCGGGTGCGAACAGGGGGTGATCCCGATGACGGACGCGGGCTTCCCCCGGCGGACCGCCGCGTCCGTGTTCCCGATCGGGGCCGCGGCGGGGGCCACCCGGCCCGCGACGGGCTACACGTTCAGCGCTGTGCAGCGCCAGGCGGGTGCCGTGGCCGCCGCGCTGCACGCCGGGCGCCGTCCCCTGCCGCCGCGCGCCCACTCGGCCCGCTCCCGGCTCATGGACGCCGTGCTGCTGCACGCCCTCGACCACGGCCGGGTGGACGGCCCGGCCTTCTTCACCCGCCTGTTCACCCGCGTGCCGGCGCCCCGCCTGCTGCGTTTCCTGGACGGGCGCACCAGCCTGGCCGAGGACCTGTCCATCGGGCTGCACGTGCCCGTCGCCGCCATGCTCGGCTCGGCCCTGAACCTACCGCTCACCCCGCGCCGAAGCGCCCCCCTCGCCTGACGCCCGTACCCGACGACCCCGTTACGGAGATGGCATGCCCGTGCTGCGCGACGCCGACCTCGCCGCCGCGTTCGACCACGCCGCCCGCAGCTACGACACGCTGGTGGCGGCCAATCCCGGCTACCACGCCCATCTGCGCCGATCCGCCCGCCGCCTCGGCCTGTCCGGCGGCGGCCGGGGCCTGAGGGTGCTGGACCTCGGCTGCGGCACGGGCGCCTCGACGGCGGCTCTGGCCGCCGTGCTGCCCGGCGCTGACATCACCGCCGTCGACGCCTCGGCGGGCATGCTGCGGCGTGCGGCCGGGCGGCCCTGGCCGCGGCCGGTGCGGTTCGTGCACGCGCCGGTGGAACGGCTGGCCGAGGCCGGGGTGCGGGGCCCGTTCGACGCGGTCTTCGCCGCGTACCTGCTGCGCAACACCGCCGATCCGGACGCCGTGCTCGCCGCCGCGTACCGGCTGCTCGCGCCGCACGGCCGGCTGGCGGTGCACGAGTACGCGCTGAGCGGGCGCGCGGTCCACCGCGCGGTGTGGAGCGCGGTGTGCGGCGGAATCGTCCTGCCGGTCGCCACACTGCTCGGCGACGGGCCGCTCTACCGGCATCTGTGGCGCAGCGTCGTCGCCTTCGACACGGCCGGGCAGCTCGCGCGGCGGGTGCGGCGCGCCGGGTTCGAGCGGGTGCGGGTGCTGCCGCTGCCGGGCTGGCAGACGGGCATCACCCACACCGTCGTCGCCCGCCGCCCGTCGGCCCCGGCCGGGGAGGCGGGACGATGACCGGCCGCCGCCGTCCCTCC
>NZ_JBSGDB010000890.1:0-1537 GCF_053602155.1 Streptomyces sp. NPDC004561 | reverse complement strand
GTTCAGCCGGGATCGGGTCCACGAGGACGCGATCTCGGGCCGTGCCGGTCCGACGTGGGTTTCCCGGGAGGTCCTGTACACGCGAGGGGATGATCCGCAGCGGCCAGCTCGCGGCGGAGCGCGTCGGCGCGGTAGGCGGCCACGAGCGGCTGGTCGCGGCCGTCCGCGTCGGTGAGCAGGGCGCCCTCGGCGCCGGACCCGCGGAGCTCGGCCAGCAGACGGTGCAGTGTGACCGGTTCGAGGAAGGGCAGGTCGGCGGAGAGGATGACGGCGTGCTCGGCCGTGGTGTGCCGCAGGCCGGCCGCCAGCGCGGCGACGGGTCCGGCGCCGGCCGGTTCCTCCCGTGCCCAGCGCACCGGGCGCGCGGTGGGCCGGGGTGCGGCCACGACGACGGTCGTACCGGCGCCCGCGCAGGCCGTGAGCACCCGGTCGAGCAGCGCGCGGCCGCCGATCCGGAGCCCGGGCTTGTCCGCACCGCCGAGCCGCCGGGCGGCACCGCCGGCCAGCACGACGGCGTCGTACGGCACGGCGGGCACGGTGATGGCGTTGTCGGTCACCCTCCGAGTATGCGTGCCCGGCTGATCACAGGGAACCGAGCCCGGGGGAACGCGGCCCGCAGGGAACGCCCGCGCGGGCCGTTCCCCGTCCGCTCCTCCCGGGTCACAGGGTGCGCAGGAGCACCGCCGGCTGTTCCACACAGTCCGCCACGTACCGCAGGAAGCCGCCCGCGGTGCCGCCGTCGCACACCCGGTGGTCGAAGGTGAACGAGAGCTGCACGACCTGGCGCACGGCCAGCTCGCCCTCGTGCACCCACGGCTTGGGGACGATGCGGCCGACGCCGAGCATGGCCGCCTCGGGGTGGTTGATGATCGGCGTGGAGCCGTCGACGCCGAAGACGCCGTAGTTGTTCAACGTGAAGGTGCCGCCGGTGAGCTCCGCGGGGGTGAGCGTCCCGGCGCGGGCGGACTCGGTGAGCCGGGCGAACTCGGCGGTGAGCGACTGGGCGTCGCGCACGTGGGCGTCCCGGACGACCGGTACGACCAGGCCGCGGTCGGTCTGCGCGGCGAACCCGAGGTGCACATGGCCGTGCTGGACGACCTCGCGGGCCTCGGTGTCGACGGAGGAGTTCAGCTCGGGGAACCGGGCGAGGGCGGCGGTCGTGATGCGGGCGAGCAGCGCGAGGAGGGAGATCTTCGGTGCTCCGGCCGCGTTCATCGCGGCCCGTGCGCGCATGAGCTCCGTCGCGTCGGCGTCGACCCAGCAGGTCGCGTCCGGGATCTCCCGGCGGCTGCGGGACAGCTTGTCGGCGACGGCTCCGCGGACGCCCTTGAGGGGGACGCGCAGGCCCTCGCCCGGGGCCGGGAGGGCGGGGGCGGGTGCCGTCGTGGCGGCCGCCTCGACCGTGTGGTCCCCGGCCGCCCCGGTCCGCAGCGCGTGCTCGACGTCGGCCCGCAGGATCAGGCCCTCGGGCCCGGAACCGGTGAGCCGGCGCAGGTCCACGAGATCTCGCCGGGCAAGGTGACCGGCCGGCGCAGCG
>NZ_JBSGDB010000889.1:0-1544 GCF_053602155.1 Streptomyces sp. NPDC004561 | reverse complement strand
AGCACGGCGCCGCGGATGGTGCAGGCGCCGGCCCAGGAGGCGCTCGCGATGGCCGGCCCGTCCCGGCGCCCGGAGCACTCCCCGCCGTCGGCCGCGCCCCACCGGCCGAGCGCAGCACCTCCGGTCGGACAACGGCTCCCGGCGCCGCCGCGCAACCGCCCGGGCCCGCACCAGCCCCAGGACGGGGACACCGCCGCCCCGCACCTCCCGCGGTCGCTTCCGAAGGCGCCGGACCTGTGCGCCCTCGGCAAGCGGTACGGCGGCTGGCGCAAGGACAGCCCGGAGGCGGTGATCTGCGAGGAGGCGTACGGCCGCTGAGCGGCGCGGGCCCGTGCCGGCACATGGCGACGACACGTCGCCGTACCCGGCGCTCGGCGCTAGCGCCGGCGAGGCGGCCCCCAGGGCTCGCCGCCCGCCGGCCCGTCCTCCCCCAGCCGCAGTTCCAGACGGCCGATCGCGGCCCGGACGCCCTCGCCGTAGGCGTCGTCGGCGAGGGAGTCCGCGGCGGTGCGGGCGTGGCGGAGGTGGCTGCGGGCGGCCTCGGGGCGGTCCAGCTTGACGTAGTCGGCGGCCAGGTTGAGGTGCAGGGAGGGAAGGAATCCCCGGACGCCCGCGGGGTCGCCGTCGGCCAGCTCCTGGGCCGCGGCGAACGCCCGCAGATCCCAGGCGAGTTCGTCCGCCGGGTCGTCCTGGGTGTCGGCGAGGTAGTGGGCCAGCGTGCAGCGGTGCAGCGGATCGCCGTCCTCGCCGACCTCCGCCCACAGATCGAGGAAGCGGCTGCGGGCCTCCTCGCGGTCGCCGCCGTGGTGCAGCATCACGACCTGCCCGATCCGCGTCAGCACGGCATCCGGTGCCGTCCGTTCCCGTCGCTCCGCCACCGCGCCCTCCGGCCGTCGTCAGCTGTCTGCCCCGACGCTAGCCGCCGGCATCCGGATTCCCGGTCAGGCGGCCCCGGACGGCACGGCGCCGGCCGCACGCGAAACAGGGGGTGAAAGCCGGAGCGCCTCGGGTACTCGCCTTCGGCAGCGAATCCACGTAACGGAGGCACAGTGATGAGCACGGTCAAGGAAACGGTGGAAGTCGACGTACCGGTCCACACGGCCTACAACCAGTGGACGCAGTTCGAGTCGTTCCCCGAGTTCATGGAAGGCGTCGAGGAAGTCAGGCAGCTGGACGACCGCCACAACCACTGGACCACCAAGATCGGCGGAGTCCGGCGGGAGTTCGACACCGAGATCGTGGACCAGCTCGCGGACGAGCGCATCACCTGGCGCACCACCACCGGTGACACGGCTCAGCGGGGCAGCGTCCGCTTCCAGCGCATGGACGACATGCACACCCGGGTGGAACTCGTCATGGATGTCGAACCCAGCGGGGCCGCGGAGAAGACCGCGGACATGCTGGGCGTGCTCGACCGGCGCGTCAAGGGCGACATGAAGCGCTTCAAGAAGTACATCGAGGAGCGCGGCGGGGAGTCCGGAGCGGTACGGGGTCGTGGTCGGCGAGGAGGTCCGGGTCAGCTCCCGGCGCGGGTCGGTGCTGGC
>NZ_JBSGDB010000888.1:0-1549 GCF_053602155.1 Streptomyces sp. NPDC004561 | reverse complement strand
CGCTCTGCCCGCGGCCTTCTCCATCTCGTCAAGCTCCACAAGGCCATGCGCCCGCACACTACGTCATGCCACACGCACCGCTGCAAGGTCCCCGGATCCACTGTTTCAAGGACTCTTACTGATCTTCTCGTAAGTTCGGTGGGTGTAGTGGTCTTGTCGGTGGGAGGCTGTCCGGACAGCGGAGCCTCCGGTCCTTGTGAACGGCTTGTCTTGGCGGACTAGCCAGTTCTACCGGGGCTCCGCTTCTCGCGTCCGGCGTCCTGCCAGATCAGCCCTTGCTTGCGGCCACGGCCCGACCCGTAACTTCATGGCCTTGCCCTTTTGGCCCTGGCGGACAGGCCACGCCAGAGCGCTTCTCCCTTGCACTGGCGCGGCCCCTAAACCCTTCAGCGGCTCCCACCGCTAGACACGCACGCCCTTCACCCCGGTGAGGACGTACCGTCCCGACTCGTTGCTCCCACCGCGGCGGATGTCGATGGCGTCGATCTCGCCGTCGGCGTTGTGGCCGCCGTCGTACGGGCCGCCCACGTATGGGACACCGCGCCTCGTGTGCCCCGTGCGCGCCAGGGCGTTCTTCAGCCAGTCCAGCTTGTCCCAGGCCTCCTCGACGTGCCTCTTCACCGACATCGCCTCGACGTACCCGAAGGCGAGCCGATCGACTGCTGTTCGAAGGGTGTACCCGCACCCGGGCGAGGGCGGGGTGCGGCGTCAGCCGCCAGCCACGGCGCGCACCGCCTCCTCGACCCTGGTGGACCCGCTGATCAGCTCGAGGATGCGCCCGGCGGTCCTGGGCTCGTGGAGCAGGGCGGCGAGCACCGCAGCCACGTCATCGCGCGGCACTTGGCCGCGGTCGGTGTGCTCGGCGAGCGTGACGCGGCCGCTACCGGGGTCGTCGGTCAGCATCCCGGGGCGCAGAATCGTCCAGTCCAGTCCCCGACGGGAGGCGATGTCGGCGTCCGCCTCGCCCTTGGCCTTCAGGTAGGCGGCAAACACCGGGTCGGTGCCGGGCGGCGGCGGGCTGTCCACGCCCATCGCGGAGATCACCAGGAAGCGGCGCATCCCGGCGCGCTCGGCCGCGTCGGCGAGGAGGATGGCCCCGTTCCGGTCCACCGTCTGCTTGCGGGCCGCGCCGCTGCCCGGTCCGGCGCCCGCGGCGAACAGTGCCGCGTCGGCGCCGCCAAGGTGGCCGGCCACCTCGTCCACCGAGGCGTGCTCCAGATCGCACACCACCGGTTCCGCACCGTCCGCGCGCAGGTCGTCGGCGTGGTCTGGGTTACGGATCAGCCCTGTGACGTTGTCGCCGCGCGCCGAGAGCAGCCGGGTCAGCCGGCGCGCGATCTTTCCGTGTCCACCCGCGATCACCATGTGCATGGGGTCATTCTTGCCACACGCGACCGCTCACGCCGGGCTGCGGGACTGCCACGGCAGGTCGGGTCCCCGACGAAACGAAAATCAAGCGCTACCTGCCGTTCCAGCCGGGCCGGGCCGACGGTGACACGGTACGGGTCGTCCGAGCAGTCGCCGACCGAGTGGTACATGGCGATCCACG
>NZ_JBSGDB010000887.1:0-1575 GCF_053602155.1 Streptomyces sp. NPDC004561 | reverse complement strand
CTAGTACTCCAGCCGTAGTTCGGTATTTGGGCTGGTCAGCGGCCTGGTGGCGTGGAGTGTGGCGGGGCGCCGGGTGGGCGGGACGGACTTCCCCACCGCGCCCCGGCGAAGAGGTAGCCGCGCCGTTCGTAGTGGCTCTGGCGGGCGCGTGCCTGGTGGCGTCGTCTCCACCGTGACCAGGTCAGCGTGTGGTTGTGGCGTGCGCGGGGGTGCGGGGGTTCAGCTGCCAGGAGACGGCGGATCTCGGCCGGTGTGAGGTCCACGAGATCGGGCGTGTCGTCGCCGGGGCCCCCCTTTCGCGTTCCTGTGCGGCGATGGCGGCGAGGAACGCGTGGGCGAGCATGGCGAGGGTGATGTGCCGGTACCAGCCGGTGTAACGGCGGACCTCGTACTCGTCGAGGCCGCACTCGTTCTTCGCTGACTGGAAGCATTCTTCGATCTTCCAGCGGCATCCGGCGATCCGAGCCAGGTCGGCGAGGGTGGCGTCCAGCGGAGCGCTGGCCAGGAAGTAGGCGATGTCCTCGGGGTCGGTGATGCTGCGGCGGGCCAGCATCCACCGCCTGCGGGTGGGCTCGTCGCCGTCGCGTTCCTCGACGACGGGCAGGAGGGCTCCGGCCCAGTCGTAGCAGCGTTCGCCTTTGGCTCCGGGGCCGGCGGACAAGCGCTGCCATGCCTGCGGCGGGGCCTCACGGCGAATACGGTCATCAATGCGCGGGCCGTGGACCTGCTGGGACTTGGGGACGGCCATCACGTAGTGGAGCTTCAGGTCGTCCTCGAGGAAGAGGCGGAAGCGGCTGTCCTGGCCGTAGGCGGCGTCCGCGGTGACCCAGCGGAAGCGCAGAGGGGAGGCATGGGCCCGGCGGATCATGTCGCGGGCGAGGGCGTTCTTGGTGGCGAAAGTACGGGCGTCGGGGATGTGGGCGGCCTGGCAGCGGCCGCGGTCGTCGGTCCAGGACCTGGGCAGATAGAGGTCACGGTCGACGAGGGCGTGTCCCCGGCTCGTGGCATAGGCGGCGAACACGCCGATCTGACAATTTTCGGTGCGCCCGGCGGTGCCGGAGTATTGGCGCTGTACTCCGGCGGAGGTGGTCCCCTTCTTGATGAAGCCGGTGTCGTCGACAATCAACACGGCGTCGTCATCGCCGAGTTGGTCGGCCACGTACTGCTGCAGGTCGTCGCGGACACTGTCGGCGTCCCAGCGGCTGCGGGAGAGCAGGTACTGCAGTCCGTCCGGGGTGGCGTGGCCGGCCCACTCGGCGAGCTGCCACCCGTTCTTGCGGCCGACCGGAGCGAGCAGACCGCGTACGTAGTCTCGCATCCGCCTGCGGGGCTCGATCCGGGTGAAGCGGCTCCCGATCCGCAGGAAGAGTTCTTCGAGTTCCCGATCCCACACATTCACCGACGCATCAATGAGCATGCCGAGGGACTGCTCGCACCAGCTCACGGGCATGCCGCAGAGCACTCGTTCGTGGGGCGCGGTGGGGAAGTCCGTCCCGCCCACCTGGCGCCCCGCTACACTCCACGCCACCAGGCTGCTGACCAGCCCAGATACCGAACTACGGCTGGAGTACTAGG
>NZ_JBSGDB010000886.1:0-1578 GCF_053602155.1 Streptomyces sp. NPDC004561 | reverse complement strand
GCCGGGTGCCGGGAGACGCCCTCGGCCGCGGCGCGCACGCGCGCAGTCAGCTCTTCGAGGAGGGTGCGTTCGGCGGCGGGTTCGTGTTCCAGCCGGTCCTGGGCCTGGTCCGGGTCCAGCTCGTGCCAGTGCACACGCGGGCGCGGGTGCGGGGCGCCGGCCGCCGCCACGCCGAGCGCGGACCGTATGCCGGACAGCAGGGCGGAGGCGGCCGCGGCGTCGACGGGCGCGTGCCGCAGCCCCGGCAGCATGGCGAGGCGCCCCTGCCCGTGCTTGGACTCGCCGATGGCCACGAGGAGCCCCGACAGCGCGGCACCGGACCGGGCCATGGTCTGGGCCCGCCGGCCGACCGCGCGGGCGGCCGGTATCGCGGTCAGCACCCGCCACACGTCGGGCAGCCCGTGCAGGGCCAGGATGTCCGCGCCCCAGACCACCGCGCCGTCCCGGTCGGTGAGGGCGACGGAGACGTCGCTGCCGTGCAGCGCGGCCAGGACGTCGTGTTCGTCGCTCGTGCGCGCACGGGCGACCGTGAGCACGGCGCCCGACTCGCCGCGTGCCTCGTACACCACGTCGTCCAGCGGCCGGTGGGCGTCGACGACCTGGTCGGCGAGGCCGGTGAAGTCCTCCAGGGCGGGATCGTCCACGAGCACCACCCGCAGGCCGGCCCGGCGGGCGGCGTCCAGCACCGGCTCGGCCCACGGGTCCGCCTCGCCCGCGTCGCCGCGCAGCGCGCCGGCGTGCAGGACGATGGTGCCCGTCATCTCCAGTTGGCGCAGCCGGTCCGGGTCGCGCACCAGCACACCGGTCCGGGCGAGCATGGCGCTGAGCACCGCGTGGAAGGCAGCGGGACCGTAACGGGCGGCCTTGGGCGAACCGGCGAGCACCGCCTCGGCCGCCTCGGCGCCGTCGTGCTTGACCAGCAGCGTGGCCGCGGCGCCCAGCACGCTGCCCGCGGAGGCGTGGGTGGCGTACTCCTGGGCGGGGGACTCCCGCAGGGGCGGGCGCGAGGCGCCCTCCGGGGCGAGGCTGACGCGGCCGGGGGCGCACAGGTCGTCGTGCACCGCGTCGAAGGCGGCCGCGCGGGCCACCGTCTCGGCCAACTGGCAGGCCCGCAGGGTGCCGTCGAGCAGAAGGGACGTGGGGGTCTGCCCGGCGGCGTGCACGGCGGCGTTCGCGCAGGCCAGGGCGAGATCCATCCGCGCGTTGCCGAGCCGGGCGCGCAGCCAGGCGCGAAAGCGGGGGTTCTCCCGGAGCAGCGTCACCACCGCGGTCACCACCCGGGGCGAGGGCGGCAGGCGCAGCGCGTACGCGGTGATCGCGACGCCGATGCCCAGTCCGTCGGCCGCGAGCGCGGCCACCGCGGTGCGCACCCCGGCCGGGTCCGCCGGATGCGTGGTCTCCTCCACGTCCGCGGCGGACAGTTCGAGTCCGTGGCGCCCGGCCAGATCGGCGGCGTGCTCCACGACCTGGTCGGTGGCCTCCTCCTCGGTCGCGCCCACCACCAGGCGCCCCAGGCCCTCGTCCCAGTACGCGAAGAGCACGTCGGGCCGCTCGGCGAGGGCCGCGTCCGGTTCACCG
>NZ_JBSGDB010000885.1:0-1584 GCF_053602155.1 Streptomyces sp. NPDC004561 | reverse complement strand
CGCCAACACCAGGCCCGCATCAGCCACTACAAACGACGCGGACACAGCCCCTGAAAGCTGCCCAGCACTCAGAACAAACACCGTTGCAGTACTAGCCCCCGGCACCCGCACTCTCGGGCCCAGACACCGCGCCAGCCCCACCCGGCGCCCCCACACTCACATTCTTCCGGAGAGCCCATGCCCGCAAGCACTCGCTCAACGCACATACGGCCGGTCGGCCAGATCCTGCGCAGTCTGGCCGCGGCGGAGCGCCCCCACGCGGGCCAGTTCATCGTCACCGAGTGGTCCGAATCCTGTACCTGCGGCGGCAACTTTTTCGGCCACCAGGAAGAGCCGTGCAGCCCGGAGTGCACCGGCTACTACCCGGTCCGAGGCTGGCACGTCCTCAGCCACGACCACGGCGGCCCTCAGACAGCCGGCCAGCCGGGCGACAGCTACGGCCCCACCCAAGCCACCTGGTACGGCTGACCCCCGCACGGCCCCGGGCTGTCGTGGAGGCCCTTGTTGCCGACTGGGTGGCCGCCTATCACCTGAACCTGCTCAAGCCGGACTATGAAGGCGCGCCCTGGTGCCCGGTCTTCGGCCCGGACCAGACCCACTTCAATGCCGCGCACGCGATGCAGACCGACCTTGACAAGCCAGTGGTCATCGCCACGTTGCAGTTCGACGGCAACCCGGCTGTGCTACTGATCGATGGCGTTCACCGCGTGTACCGGGCGATGATCGAAGGACGGTCGACGCTGCCCGCGTGCATGCTCACCGCCGCTGAAACCGCGCAAGTCCGCGACCGCTGACGTCGTCTGCCGCTCTAGCTGTGCTGTCGCAGGAGATTGGTTAGGGGGCGGCGTCGGTTGGTCTCGGCGCCAGCAATACAGGTTCGTCCTCGAAGCGCACCTGGTGCCGCCGTCATGGGATGGCCCAAGCTGGCCCGCATGGATTGGTTGCCACTGCTCTCCACGCTGGCCGGGGCCGCGATCGGCATCGTCGCTACTCTCATCGCCGATCGGAATCGGTGGAAGCGCGAGGATGTCAAAGATGCTCTTCGGCTGCGGCTCGACATTTACACGCAGTACACCACCACCGTGAAGGTCCTCGGCGAGACCCTGCGGGCCTTGGCCGAGCGAGAGCACCCTTCCGACGACGAGCGGACGCTTGCGCTGCGCGAAGCTTTTCGGGATTCGGGCATAGCCATCGCGTCAGAGCGGATGTGGCTCATCGCGCCCCAACCCGTCGTCAGGGCCTCCAACAGTGTGTTCCACTGCCTCCGGGGCATCTGCGACGGCTATATCAACGGCACTGCTGTCAGCAGTCCAGAGGATCACGCCCGCTGGGAGGCACGCGGCGATGCAGCAGCCAAGATGCGCAAGCTCATGCGTGAAGATCTCGGCGTTGGCCCACTCACCGAACGCCACAGCCCCTCTCTCAACGACTACGACAACCCCGCCGCACAGTGAAGCTGCGTCATCTTGAAGTGGCTGGTCAGGGGTCTGGCGTGACGTTGGTCGCGTGATGCGGCGCCCAACACGGCGGCGCCGTCCCGTGATTGGCAAAAGCCGCCTCTGACCCTCGGGAACAGGTCAGAGG
>NZ_JBSGDB010000884.1:0-1588 GCF_053602155.1 Streptomyces sp. NPDC004561 | reverse complement strand
GTGCGCTCCTGTTGGCGACCGCCCTGACCGGCGGGGCGATCGCGCTCGGAGCCGGCCGTGTGCCCGCGTCCGTGCCGGTCGCCTCCACCGCCGTCGACCCGGGTGTCCTGAACGGCGGCAGCCTGGACGCGAGCATCGCCGCGCTCCAGGCGCATCTGCGCGGCCAGCCGAAGGACGCCGGCAGCTGGGCCACCCTCGGCCTGGCCTACGTCGAACAGGCGCGGACCAAGGGCGACCCGTCCCGGTACCCGCAGGCGGACAAGGCGCTGCGGCGGTCCCTGTCACTGACCCCGGACAACGACCAGGCCCTGGCCGGCCGCGCCGCCCTCGCCGCCGCCCGGCACGACTTCAAGGACGCCCTGACCTACGCCGACCAGGCCCTGCGGCAGAACCCGTACAGCGAACGCGCGCTGTCCTCCCGGATCGACGCCCTGGTCGAACTCGGCCGGTACACCGAGGCGTCGCGGGCCGCCGACACCGCCGACGCGCGCAAGCCGGGCGTACCCGTCTTCACGCGGTACGCCTACGTGCACGAGTTGCGCGGCGACGTGCCGACGGCCCGGCGCGTCCTCCAGCAGGCCCTGTCCGGGGCCACCTCACCGGGAGACGTCGCCTACGTGGCCTCGCAGCTCGGCCAACTCGCCTGGAACCAGGGCGACTACAAGGCCGCGCTCGGCTACTACGCCCGCGCCCTGGCCGCCGACGACGGCTATCTGCCGGCGCTGGAGGGCCGGGCCCGCGCACAGGCGGCGAGCGGGGACCGCGCCGCGGCCGTCGAGGGCATGGAGACGGTGGTCGCGCGCTATCCGCTGCCCGCGCCGCTCGTCGAACTGGGCGAGCTGTACGAGGCGCGCGGGGCGGCCGGCGACGAGGCGCGGGCCCGGCAGCAGTACGCGCTCGTGGACGCCTGGATCGCGCTGGCCCGCGCCAACGGCGTCAACGCGGACCTGGACACCGCGCTGGCCGCCGCCGAACACGGCGACAAGGCGGCCGCGCTGCGTGCGGCCCGCGCCGAATGGGCCCGCCGGCACACCGTGCACACCGCGGACGCCCTCGCCTGGGCGCTGCACGTCAACGGCCAGGACACCGAGGCCCTGCCGTACGCCCGCCGGGCCACGGCCACCGGCTACCGCAACGCCGCCTTCCGCTACCACCTCGGCATGATCGAGCTGGCCACGGGCCACCGCGCGGCCGGCCGCGCATCGCTCGCCTCGGCCCTGAAGCTGAACCCCGGCTTCTCCCCGCTGGGCGCCGCGGAGGCCCGCAAGGCGCTGGAGGCCGCACGGTGAGGCCGCGCCTGCTCCTCGCCGCCCTCGCGGGCTGCGCCCTCGCGCTGCTCCCGGCCGCCGTCGCGAGCGCGCATCCCCTGGGCAACTTCACCGTCAACCGCTACGACGGCCTGGTCGCCGCTCCCGGGCAGCTCCGCGTCGACCACGTGGAGGACCTCGCCGAGATCCCGGCCACTCAGGCCAAGCCGGACATCGAGCGCCTGGGCATGGCGGGTTGGGCCCGGCAGCGGTGCGCCCGGGCCGCCGACGGCAGCCGGCTCACGGTCGACGGCCGTCCGGTCACGCTGGCGCCCCGCGGC
>NZ_JBSGDB010000883.1:0-1596 GCF_053602155.1 Streptomyces sp. NPDC004561 | reverse complement strand
GGGGGGGTGCCCCTATGTCTTTGGTCAAGGTGGTCGGGTCGGTGTCGGGTGGGGTCTGGCAGTGTGGCTGTCGTGAGTGATGACGCGCCTGTTCGGGAGCCGGGTGGCGAGGGCGTGCGTCCGTGCGACTTCTGTGGTCACCCAGTTGTGATCGACTCGGTCGACGAGTCTGACTGCCCTGTGTGTGGCGAGGGTGCTGAGGATCAGCCAGCTGCGGCTGGCCGAGGTTCGTAGAAGGTTCCGTCGCGGAGCATGGCGAAGAGGACGTCGGCCCGGCGGCGGGCGAGGCAGAGGAGGGCCTGCGTGTGGTGCTTGCCCTGGGCGATCTTCTTGTCGTAGTAGGCGCGGGAAGCAGGGTCGCCCAGGGCGGCGAATGCGGAGAGGAAGAAGGCCCGTTTGAGCTGCTTGTTTCCTCTCCGGGAGGGCTGTTCGCCGCGGATCGATGAGCCGGAACTGCGGGTTGCCGGGGCGAGGCCGGCGTAGGCGGCGAGGTGGCCCGCGGTGGGGAAGGTGCTGCCGTCGCCGACCTCGATCAGGATGCGGGCTCCGGTCCTGACGCCGACTCCCGGCATCGACGTCAGGACCTTCGAAAGAGGGTGAGCCTCCAGCAGTTCCTCGATCCGCCCGGCCAGCAGCTTGCGTTGGTCAAGGACGGCCGTCAGCGAGGTGGCCAGGCTCGGGACGATCAGCGCGGCCGCTTCAGTTCCCGGGACGGTCACGGTCTGCTCGTCCAACGCGGCGAAGATCTCCTCGACCAGCCGCTCGGTCATCCTCGGCGCCTTGGGCCGCAGCAGGGTGACCAGCCGCCGCCTGCCCGCCTTGCGTATCTGGGCCGGGGATCCGAACCGTTCCAGCAGTGTGAGGACGGCCGGGTGCTGCAACCGCGGCCCCAGCACCCGTTCCAGCGAGGGATGGATCTGGGTCAGCAGGCCGTGCAGCCGGTTGGCGACCCGGGTTGCCTCGCCGGCCAGGTCGTCGTCGAACCCGACGATCATCTCCAGCTCGGCGATCGTCTCGTCCTCGCCGTCGATCGCCCGCAGCGTGTGCGGCATCGCGCGGGCCGCGTCCGCGATGATGAACGCGTCCCTCGCGTCCGTCTTCGCCTCGCCCGGATACAAGTCGGCGATCCGCCGCATCGTCAGCCCTGGCAGATAGGCGACCGGACAGCCCATGTCCCTGGCGACCGCCAGTGGCAGGGCGCCGATCGAGGCCGGCTGGTCGACCACGACCAGCACCGTTCCGTGCTTGGCCTGGAGTTTCGCGAACAGCTCGCGGAGCTTGGGTTCGGTGTTGGGCAGGCGCTTGTCGAACGCCTTCTTCCCGGCCGGGGTGACGGCGGTGGCGTGGTGTTCGCCCTTGCCGACGTCCAGGCCGAGGAAGACGTCGATGTCGCCGGTGTCGATCACGTGCAGGCCTCTCCATCACGCTTTCGTCCGGCCTTGCCAGGGCACCGAGCTGCCACATCCACGTTACGGAGAGCTGTTCCGGCTCGGGTGAAGCCGGTGCTCAAGCCCCTCATCAGCGGTCCGTCGATGCCTCCGGACCCGGTGACACCACCCCCCGGATCATGAACAACAAGGGGGGGAAGTCATGCCG
>NZ_JBSGDB010000882.1:0-1599 GCF_053602155.1 Streptomyces sp. NPDC004561 | reverse complement strand
GGCACCGGGTGCGGGTGCCGCGGGGCCTCGCCTCCGGCGACCCGGTGTGGATCCTCTCCGCCGGCGCCTACGCCACCAGCTACATGACACAGGGGTTCAACGGCATCCGCCCGCTGCCGTGCGTGTGCGTCCGCGCCCAGGAAGGACACCACTGACATGACAGCCCTCATACGGGGCATCACCGAGACCGACTGGCCCGAGGTCGCCACCCTGGAGGCCGGGGCCTACGCGGACACCTCGCTCACGGAGGGCGAGGCGGTGCTGCGCTCCCGGGCCGCGGCGGGCACCTGCTTCGTCCTGGACCACGACGGCCGGATCGCGGGCTACGTACTGGCCCTGCCCTACCCGAGGTTCCGCTGCCCGGACCCGACCCGGTCCGAGCAGGCGGTCCACCGCTCCTCCAACCTCCACCTGCACGACCTCGTCGTCACCGGGCGGCTGCGGCGCAGAGGGCTCGGCACCCGTCTGGTCGGCCATCTGACGGACGTGGCCCGCACCCGCGGCTTCGAGACCATGTCGCTCATCGCCCTCGCCGGCAGGGAGCCCTTCTGGCGGGCCAACGGCTACCGCCCCCACCCGGAGGCGCGCGTGCCGGCGGGCTACGGCAGCGGCGCGGTCTACATGTCGGCCCGGCCGGCCGCGGCGCGGAAGGCGGACCGATGACCACACCCTCCTTCCGGCGCGCCAAGTGGTCGATCGCGGCACTGTTCTGCTTCCTCGGCCTCCAGTACGGCACCTGGGTCTCCCGCCTCCCCGCGCTGAAGACCCGGCTGGACCTGGGCGCCGGGGAGGTCGGACTGCTGCTGATGGCCTGCGGCGCGGGCGCGGCGGCCGCCTTCCCGCTCGTCGCCGTCCTGATGCGCCGCCTCGGCTCCCGGCTCCTGTCCCTCGTCTCCGCCCTCGGCCTCGTCGCCGTGCTCGCGGCCCTGTCCGTCGTACCGAACTACCCGCTCGCGCTGCTCGCCGTCTGCGCCGACGGCGTCGCGGTCGGCTGCCTGAACGTCGCCATGAACGCGCAAGGGGCCGCCCTGGAGACGGCGTACGGCCGCGCGGCCATGTCCCAGCTGCACGCCACCTTCAGCGGCGGGCTGCTCGCCGCCGCCCTGCTGGCCTCCGGCGTCACCACCCTGACCGCGTCCGTCCCGGCCCACTTCGCCGTGGCCGGATCCCTGTTGCTGCTCCTGCTCACCGGCGCCCGCCCGGGCCTGCTGACCCACCCGGAATCCGGGCCGGCGGACGAGCCGAGGCGGCGGCGCCGCCTGGCCCTGCCCTCCGGGACCACCCTGCTGATGGGCTGCGCCATGGCGTTCGGCACGATCACCGAGGGCGCCATGAACGACTGGTCGACGCTCTACCTCAAGGACGTCGTCCGGGCGTCCGCGACGGTGGCCCCGCTGGGCATCGCGGTGGTCTCCGTGATGATGCTGCTGGCCCGCGTGTGCGCGGACCGCTGGCGCACCCGCTGGGGCGACGGCCGGGTGGTCCGGGTCGGCAGCGCCGTGGCCCAGGTCGAGACGGTTGCACGCCTCGGCGAAGCGCAGGTAGGTATCGACGCTTGCGACCACAATCCGGGCATCCACTTTCAAGTTCTCGATGCCC
>NZ_JBSGDB010000881.1:0-1602 GCF_053602155.1 Streptomyces sp. NPDC004561 | reverse complement strand
CGGCTGGTCCTGGCACTTCCCGCCGTACGTCTGGCACCTCGGGGCCGAGGCGCTGAGTCCGGTGCGGGCCTGGGCGTTCGACGCCGGGTCCGTGCGCGCGATGTGCGCGGAGGACCCGGAGTTCGGCCGGGCGATCGCGATCTGGGTGGGGCGCGTGGTCGCCCAGCGGCTGCACGCCTCCCGGGTCCGGCTGCTCGACCTCTTCGCGCCCTACGGCAGCGGGAGTGCCCGATGAGCGCCCGGTTCGGTGAGGAGGAGAGCATGGCCGGCAGCCCGCACCTGGTGAGTGACGTGATGACGCGTGCCGTGGTCGCGGTGGGGCGCACGGCCCAGTTCAAGGACATCGTCGAGCGCATGGAGCGGTGGCGGGTCGGGGCGCTTCCGGTGCTGGAGGGCGACGGCCGGGTGATCGGCCTGGTGTCCGAGGCCGATCTGCTGCCCAAGGAGGAGTTCCGGGACAGCGACCCGGACCGGATCACCCAGCTGCGCCGGCTCGCGGACCTGGCCAAGGCGGGTGCGGTCACCGCCGAGGAGCTGATGAGCACGCCCGCCGTCACCGTGCGCGGCGGTGCCACGCTCTCCGAGGCGGCGCGCATCATGGCGCTGAAGCGGGTCAAGCGGCTGCCGGTGGTGACCTCGGAGGGTGTGCTGGAGGGCGTGGTCAGCCGCGGTGACCTGCTCAAGGTGTTCCTGCGCCCGGACAACGACCTCGCCGACGAGATCCGCCGTGACGTCCTCGACGTGCTGTTCCCCGCTCCGGTCGAGCCCGTGCACGTCACGGTCGCCGACGGGATCGCGACGCTGACGGGGCGGGTCCCGGACGGCGAGCGGATTCCGCTGGCGGTGCGCATGGTGCGCGGTGTCGAGGGCGTCGTGGCGGTGGACTGCCGGCTGGCCGCGCCCTGAGCACGACGGACCCCGGATCCCGCCGAGGGCGGCATCCGGGGTCCGTCATGCGGTCAGCCCCGGCCCCCGCTGAGGTTCCCCCACTGGGGCCCGATCTGCTTCCACTCCGCGTCCCACTCGGCCATGCGCCGCCGGATGAGCCGGGTGCGCACCAGCCAGCCCGCGCTCCAGACCGCCGCGCCGGCCGCCGGGGCGACCAGGAAGCCGGTGAGGGCCGCCTGCAGGTCGGCGGACGCGCCGTTGACGGGCGGGGACACCACGCGCTCGGCCCCGTTCGTCCACACCGTCACGTGGGTGCCGGCGGGGGCGCCGGGGAAGACCTTGGCCCGGTCGGTGTGGACCGAGCCGTTCGGATCGGTCCAGCGCACCGTGGCCCAGATCCGCCCGTCGTCGTAGCCGGTGCCGGCGGTCGGGGTCTGCGCCGTCTGGTCGGTGAGCACGGCGGAGACGGAGTGGATCTGAGCGAGCCGTGCCGAGAACGCCGAGGCGGCGGCCTGGGCCGCCATGAGTCCCGCGAGGACCCCGCCGACCAGCACGAGCACCCAGGTGGCGAGGACGATCCAGGCCTCTACGACGTCGCTGTGCCGCCGGAGCGGATTGCGCCGCCACCGCCAGAGCCGCACCTGGCTGACCGTCGTGGGAGGTGTCCGTGTCATCGGTCACCGCCTCCTCTCGCGCGCCGCCGCCCCGCCGCTG
>NZ_JBSGDB010000880.1:0-1606 GCF_053602155.1 Streptomyces sp. NPDC004561 | reverse complement strand
ACGTCACCAGCAGCGCCAACCAGCCCACCGTGGCCGTACTCGGCGACAACCTCACCGACCCCTTCGCCAACGGCACCAAAGCCAGCCTCGTCACCTTCGTCATCACCCTGGACGTCTTCATCGTCAACGTGGCGATCCCGGCCACCCAGCGCGATCTGCACGCCAGTTCCTCGGCCGTGGAGTTCATCGTCGCCGGGTACGCGCTCGCGTACGCGGCCGGACTGATCACCGGCGGCCGGCTCGGCGACCTGTACGGCCGCCGGCGGATGTTCCTGATCGGCGTGGCGCTGTTCACCCTCTCCTCGGCCTGGGCCGGCTCCGCGCCCACCGCCGGGCAGCTGGTGGCGGCCCGGGTCGCCCAGGGACTCGCCTCGGCGCTGATGGGCCCGCAGGTGCTCGCCATCATCGGCGTCGTCTACAGCGGGCCGGCCCGGCTCCGCGCGTTCAACGCCTTCGGCCTGACGATGGGCCTCGCCGGCGTCTTCGGCCAGCTGATCGGCGGCGTGCTGATCCACGCCGACATCGCCGGGCTCGGCTGGCGCACCTGCTTCCTGGTCAACGTGCCGGTCGGCATCGCCGCCCTGATCCTCGCCCCGCGCGTCGTCCCGGAGTCGAAGGCCCAGGGCAGGTCCCGGCTCGACCCCGTCGGCATGGTGCTGGTCTCCGCCGGCCTGGTCGCCATCGTGCTGCCGCTCGCCGAGGGGCAGCAGAAGGGCTGGCCGCTGTGGACCTGGGTCTGCCTCGCCGTCTCGCCGGTGCTGCTCGCCGTCTTCGCCTGGTACCAGCGGCGGCTGGCGGCGGCGGACCGGGGCCCGCTCGTCAACCCGGCGCTGTTCCGCCAGCGCTCCTTCACCGTCGGCGTGACCACCGCCGTCGTCTACTACTCCGGGATGGCGTCCTTCTTCCTGGTGCTCGCGCTCTACCTCCAGCAGGGCTGCGGGCTGAGCGCGCTGGACTCCGGCCTGGTCTTCCTGCCGCTCGGCGTGGGCTTCCTCGCCGTCTCGCTGACGGCCAAGCAGATCGCCGCCGTCCTCGGCCGGCAGACGCTCGCGGTCGGCGCGCTGGTGCTGACGGCCGGACTGGTGGGGCTGTACGCCGCCGTGGAGCACATCGGCACCCACGGTTCGGTCGCCTGGCTGGTGCCGGGGCTGCTGGTCGGCGGCGCCGGCATGGCCATGGTGATGGCACCGCTGGCCACCGTGGCCCTCGCGGGCACCGACCCCCGCTACGCGGGCGCGGCCGCGGGCGTGCTGTCCACGGCCAACCAGGTGGGCGGCGCGGTCGGCGTGGCCGTGGTGGGCGTGGTCTTCTACCACGTCCTGAACCACGGCACCGGCCCCGACGCCTTCGCGGACGCCTTCCGGGCCAGCGTCTACCTCCTGGTGCCTCTGGCGCTCGCGGTGGCCGCTCTGGTCCAGCTGTTCCCACGTCCCAGGAAGGCGCCCACGTCCTGAGCCGCGGCCCCCGCCAGGCACCGTCCCGGCGCATCCGCCCCGCGGACGCGCCGTCAGCACGCACCGCGAACCGACGGGGCCGCCGGGGGCCCCGGCGCCGTCCGCCTGACGCCTTTCCGCAGCACCCCGACGGGGGCCGGCGCAACCGCGCC
>NZ_JBSGDB010000879.1:0-1621 GCF_053602155.1 Streptomyces sp. NPDC004561 | reverse complement strand
CGAGCAGTGATCACGCCGCCCAGCCTTGCCGTGACGAACCGTCACCATGCCGTTCCGGCGTCCCCTGGGACACGTGGGACGTCCCCCGGGACGGGGCCTCGGCCGCTAGCAGCACGCACAGCGTGAACGCCGGGTCCTCGACCGCGGTGCGGAAGAGCCCGACGGCCACGGGGGTCACCAGGAAGGCGACGCAGGCAATCAGCGCCGCGTGCGTGCCGGCCCAGCGGCGCACCACACGGTGCAGCACCAGCAGGCTCGCCACTCCCTCCAGGACCTGGGGAAGGATCAGCGCCCACGGATGGAATCCGAAGAGCCGGGCGGACAGCGCCTGCGGCCAAAGGAATCCCGGCAATTTGTCGAGGGTGATGGAATTCCCGGGATCGAAAGAGCCGTAGAAGAATGCCTTCCAGCTCTCCGTCATGCTGCGGGCGGCGTCCGCGTAGAACGTGTGGTACTGGCTGTGGTTGATGCCCCAGGTGTAGAGCACCGCGGCCAGCACCGTGACGACCAGCAGCGCAGGGCGGGCGTACGCGGGCTCGCCCACCGGTGATCTCCAGGGCGGCCGCCGGTCGGCACCGGTGGAGGCGGTCGCATCGAGGACGTTCGTAGCCATGCCCAGCAGTCTTCGTCACGGTGCGCGTCCGCAACGCCGAAGCGGCCCGCATTCAAGGAAACTCTCACCACCCCGAGGGCAATCCTTTAACCGTACGACATCGAATTTGCACCGGTGAAGCGCGTTCATTACCTGCGCCAGAATTCCGCCGTACACAGAATTCCGACAGCGGTCCCACAGCTTCGTGCCCGTTCGGGCCTCGGCCGTGCCGCGTCAACACGCCGGTCTGGCGGGGCGGGTGACGGGGCATCCGCTTGGCAGGAAGGAGGACCCTCGCGATGACGACTTCCGTGAGGCGCCTGCCCGGCTGGGCCAAGGCCGTGGCCGCGCTCGTGCTGGTGCTCGCCGTGCTGTTCGCCGGGATCCGGCTGGCCGTGCTGCCGGGCATCAAGGATCTGTTCGGCACCGAGACGCACGACCGGTCCGGCCCCGCACTCCTCAAGTCCATCCAGGACATGAGCCGTTACGACGCCGCCTCGGGCAACTTCCAGGTCGTCGTGGACCTGGAGAAGGACTCCAAGTACCTGCCCGACGCGATCCGCGGCACCCGCACCCTGTACGTCGGGGCGGGCACCGTGGACGCCTATGTCGACCTCGGACAGGTCGGCGAGAAGGACGTGTCGGTCAACGGCGACCGCACGTCCGCCACGCTCCGGCTGCCGCACGCCCGGCTCGGCAGCCCGGCCCTCGACCCCGACCACTCCTACGCCGTCTCCAAGCAGCGCGGGCTGCTGGACCGGATCGGGGACCTGTTCTCGGACAACCCCAACAGCGAGCAGGCGGTCCAGAAGCTGGCCGTGAAGCACATCGGCGACGCCGCGCGCGGCAGCGGGCTGACCGCGCGCGCCGAGACCAACACCACCGGCATGCTCCAGGGCCTGCTGCGCTCGCTCGGATTCAAGGAGGTGCACATCGCCTACGGTCCCTGAGCGGCCGTGACCGCGGCCGCCGGTCAGCTGCTCGCCCTCGATGGCGAACTTCGGCTCGACGACCAGCCGGACGCGGTCC
>NZ_JBSGDB010000878.1:0-1625 GCF_053602155.1 Streptomyces sp. NPDC004561 | reverse complement strand
GACGGGGTCGAGCATCGGCACGCCGGGCGCCGCGCGCCGGTAGGCGGCGCGGGTGAGGGCCTCGAAGGCGCGCAGCGCCGCGACGACCCGGTGGTCGGTGCGGCCGCTGTCCCGGCAGTGGCGCAGCAGTTCCCGGTCCACGCCGTGGGCGGCGAGCAGGTCCTGGGGGAGGTAGATCCGGCCGCGGTCGAGGTCCTCGCCGACGTCCCGCAGGAAGTTGGTCAGCTGGAAGGCGACGCCCAGTTCGGCCGCGTGCGGGGCGGCCTCCTCGCGGGGCACGACGGTGCCGAGGACGGGGAGCATCTGCAGGCCGATCACCGCCGCCGAGCCGTGCATGTAGTCGCGCAGCTCGTCGTAGCCGGCGTACTCCGTGACGGTCAGGTCGCTGCGCATCGAGGTGAGGAAGTCGGTGAAGTGGCGGTGGTCGATGGCGTAGCGGCTGCTGGTGTCGGCGAGGGCGGCGACCACCGGGGCGGCGCCCCGCCCGCCGGCCAGGCCGCGGGCCAGGTCGTCGCCGAGCCGGTCCAGGGCGGCGGCCCGCCGTGCCGTCGCGTCGTCCCCCGCCGGGGCGCCGGGGCCGTCCTCGAACGCGTCGACGATGTCGTCGGCCCAGCGGGCGAAGCCGTACAGGGCGTGCACGGCGGGGCGCCGGCCGGGGGGCAGCAGGCGGGTGGCGAGGAAGTAGGTGCGGCCGTGCCGGGCGTTCAGCGCACGGCAGTGGGTGTAGGCGGCGCGCAGACGCGGGTCGGTGATGCCGGCGGCGTCCAGTTCGCGGGCGGTCATGGCCGCGCCCCCGCCACGGGCCGTCCGGTACTCGTGCCGAGGGTGGCGCGGGAGCGTGACCGGCCGGCGATGCGGGCCGCGGCCAGCTTCCCGGACAGCAGCACGGGCGGAACCCCCACCCCGGGCGTGGTGCCGCAGCCGGCGAGGACGGCGTTGGCGGTGCCGCGCACGAGGTTGCGGGGGCGGAAGGGGCCGGTCTGGGCGAAGGTGTGCGCGGCGGAGAACGGCGTACCCGCGGCATGCCCCTGCGCACTCCAGTCGGCCGGGGTGACCAGGCACTCCTCCTCGATGGCCGAGGCGATGCCGGCCAGGCCCCGGCGGTCTAGTTCGCGCAGCAGGCTGTCGCGGTAGCGCGCGGAGAGTCCGGGCCAGTCGGCGGCGTCCGGGCCGATGTCGGTGTTGGGGCAGGGGGCGAGGACGTAGTGCAGGTGGCGTCCCGGCGGGGCGAGGCCCGGGTCGGTCGCGGTGGGGCGGGTGATCAGCAGGGAGGGGTCGCTCATCAGCTCGCCGGTGCGGGTCAGTTCCCGGAAGGTGTGCCGCCAGGCGTGGCCGAAGGACAGGGTGTGGTGGGCCAGTTCCGGCCAGGTGCGGTCGCAGCCGGCGTGCAGGACCACCGCCGACGGGGCGAGCCTGAGCCGTGCGGGGCGGCGCGGGGCGCGGCCCAGCAGGCGGTAGGTCACCGGCAGGTCGGGGGTGAGGACGACGGCGTCGCAGGCGATGCGCTCGTCGTCGGTCACCGCGGCCGTGATGCGGTCGCCGGCGCGTTCCAGCCGGGTCACGCGCTGCCCGTAGCGGAACTCCGCCCCGGCCTCGGCCGCCGCCTCCCGGAACACCGGCCTGAC
>NZ_JBSGDB010000877.1:0-1633 GCF_053602155.1 Streptomyces sp. NPDC004561 | reverse complement strand
GAGATGGTGGAGGAAGCGAGCACCGGCCTGCTCGCCGCCGTACGGGCACACCTGGAGGGACGGGCCGCATGAGCGACGCCACCGAGGACGAGGACCGTACCGGCGACGGCACGCGCGCGGTACGGGCCGGGCTGCCCGAGCCGGTCAAGCACGAGCCGACCCTGCCCGGTCCCGTCTTCGCCGCGCACTTCCATCTGCCGGGCGAGGTGACGGGACCGTACTCCTACGGCCGCGACGACAACCCGACCTGGACGCTGCTGGAGCGTGCCATCGGCGAGCTGGAGGCGCCCGGGCGGGCGGACGTCGAGACGCTGGTGTTCGCCTCCGGCATGGCCGCCATCTCCGCCGTGCTGTTCTCCCAGCTGGGCGCCGGGGACGCGGTCGTGCTGCCCTCCGACGGCTACCAGGCGCTGCCGCTGGTCCGCGCCCAGCTGGAGGCCTACGGCGTCGAGGTGCGCACCGCGCCCACCGGCGGGGACGCACAGCTGGAGGTCCTCGGAGGCGCCCGGCTGCTGTGGATCGAGTCCCCGTCGAACCCCGGGCTCGACGTGTGCGACATCCGGCGCCTGGTGGCGGCGGCACGTGCGCAGGGCACCTTGGTGGCCGTCGACAACACCCTCGCCACCCCGCTGGGACAGCGCCCGCTTGAGCTGGGCGCCGACTTCTCGGTGGCCAGCGGCACCAAGCAGCTCACGGGGCACGGGGACGTCCTGCTGGGCTATGTCGCCGGCCGGGACGCCGAGGCGATGGCCGCCGTGCGCCGCTGGCGAAAGATCGTCGGAGCGATCGCCGGGCCCATGGAGGCCTGGCTCGCACACCGGTCCGTCGCCACGCTCCAGCTGCGCGTCGACCGGCAGAACGCCACCGCACTCGCCGTCGCGGAGGCCCTGCGGCAGCGACCGGAGGTGTCCGGGCTGCGCTATCCGGGACTGCCCGGCGATCCCTCGCACGAGGTCGCTGCGCGGCAGATGCGCCGCTACGGCTGTGTCGTCTCCTTCACCCTGCCCACGCGCGCGCGTGCGGAGCGCTTTCTCGAGGCCCTGCGCCTGGTGGAGGACGCGACGAGCTTCGGCGGGGTGCGCTCCACGGCCGAGCGCCGTGGCCGCTGGGGCGGGGACGCGGTCCCGGAGGGCTTCATCCGGATGTCCGTCGGCGCCGAGGACTCCGAGGACCTGGTGGCGGACATCCTGCGCGCCCTGGACGAGTCCGCCGGCTGAGCAGGGAAGCGTACATTCGCCGAGGTCGCGGGACGGTCCGAGCCTCCCCCCTCGTGGCTCGGACCGTCTACGGTTCCACGCGCGAAGAACCGCGCGAACCAGGCTAGTTGACTCTGCGTCAGTGTCCAATCACGCTAGCGACAGAGACCTATCGACTTATTTATAGTTGATGCCTGCCTGGGGGCCGGAGGAGGGCAGGGACAGGGGAGGGCACGCCATGGATCTGGCCTTGCTGCGCACCTTCGTCACCGTGCACCGGGCCGGCTCCTTCACGCGTGCCGCGGCTCTGCTCGGGCTCTCCCAGCCCGCCGTCACCTCGCAGATCCGCACCCTGGAACGCCAGCTGGGCAAGCCCCTCTTCCTCCGCCAGGCCCGCGGGGTGACCCCGACGACCATCGGCGACGAACTCGCCCACA
>NZ_JBSGDB010000876.1:0-1657 GCF_053602155.1 Streptomyces sp. NPDC004561 | reverse complement strand
GGAGCGCGGCGATCGCCCGGCCGGTACGGGGCGCGCGCGGGCCGGCGAGGAGGGCCTGGACGCGCTGCGGGACCGGGCCGGTCGTCGCCGCGGCGGCGAAGTCGGGGCGCTCGGTCCGGGCCGCGTGCCCGGCGAGGGCCGCGCGGGCGATGGCCCGGGCCATCAGGCGCCGGTCGCCCACCGAGGTGGCGGCGGCCTCGTCGGCGGCGCGCTCGGCGGCCAGCCGGATGGTCTCGCGGACCCGCCGCAGCGCGGGATGGCAGTGGGCGGCGAGTTCGGCGGCGGCGAGGAAGTAGTGGTGGCCGCCGTCGTTGTGGGCCCGCTCGTGTGCGAACAGCGCCTCCCGCTCGGGGCCGTCCAGGCTGCGCAGCATCGCGGTGGTGACGACGATGCGGTGCGGGCGGCCGGGCAGCGCGTAGGCGTCGGGACGCGGCGAGTCCACCACGCACAGGTCACCGGCCGCGGGCCCGTTCCCGGCCTGCGTGCGGGCCGCACGGAAGGCGCGCGTCTGGTGCAGCACCGAGCGGACGAGGGTCCAGCAGCACACGGCGAGGACGCCGACCGAGGTGGCGGCGGCCGGCCCGACGATCAGGGCGGAGGCCGTGCGCAGCGGGTGGATCAGCTCGCCGAACGCGGCGAAGAGCGGCAGCCTGAGCAGCCCGATCAGCACGAACGCGCCGAGCGCGGCCAGCGAGCAGCCGGCGAGGACGACGGCGCAGGCGGTGACGGCCCGGAGCGCGGCGACCGGCGCCAGCCGGTCCAGGGCCCGCCGGGCCAGCGCCGGCAGCGCGAACGGCAGCAACAGGGGCAGCAGTAGCAGTGCGGTCATCAGCCGTCGGATTCGAGCAGGTCCCGCAGGATGCGTTCGTCGTCCGGGTTGAGCTGGGCGACGAAGCGGGCGAGGACGATCTCGCGGTCGCTGTCGCGGTCCAGCTCGCTGTGCATCCGGCGCGCGGTGAGGCCGTGGGCGTCCTGGACCGCCTGGACCGGGAAGTACACATAGCCGCGGCCCTTGCGCCGGCGTTCGACGACGCCCTTGTCGTGCAGGCGGGTGAGGATCGTCGTCACCGTCGTACGGGCGAGTTCCGCACCGAGGCTCAGCTGGACCTGGCCGGGCGTCTGGGGACCGCCGGCGGCCCACAGCGCGGCCATGACGCCGGCTTCGAGTCCGCCGGCCGGCCTGCGTTCGTCCTTGGCATCGGTCATGGGACCGTTCATCACCCCGTCCTCGTCTCCGTTCCGAACCGTCTACACGATGGTAGTCATACCGACGCCGCGCGCCACGGCCGCGCGCCCGACCGGGGGGACGGGGTCCGCCCTCAGCGGTCGCGCCGGTCCGCGCCCGTCCTGGGCGCGTCCGGTCCGGCCGGTTCCTCGCCGGTGAGCTGGTTCTCGCGTTCCAGAGGTGAATACGGCCTTACGGGTCCCCGGGTTGATTCCGGTGGGACTTGGTGACGAGGGTCATGTGGCGGCCGGGTCCGTCTCCCGGCGGCGGCGCTCCAGATGAGCCCGCTCGGTCTCGCTCGCGGCCAGCTCGGCGGCTCGGCCGTACTCCGCCGCCGACTCGGCGGTCCGGCCGAGGCGACGCAGCAGATCGGCGCGGACGGCGTGCAGCACGGGGTAATGGCTGTGGTCGAGGGCATCGTCCAGGCCGAGC
>NZ_JBSGDB010000875.1:0-1665 GCF_053602155.1 Streptomyces sp. NPDC004561 | reverse complement strand
AGGGTGGTCAGGTGTGTCGCCGCGGGACCGGGGGTGTGTCCGTGCTGGTCCATGAGCTGTCTGATCTCGCCGGTGGCCTCGCGGATGGTGTCCTTGCTGACGGTGAACAGGCGGGCGAGCACGGTGGGCGACAGGCCAAGGCGCTGGTGCAGCACGGTGGCCAGGACGCGGTCGGCCAGGTCGAGTTTGGCTTTGCGGCCGCCGCCCGGGGCTCGGCGTCGGGTGCCTCCGTCGCGTCGGGTAGTGCGGTCCGGGGAGTGCAGTGCCTGCCAGGGCGAGGCCAGGGCTGTGGTCAGCTCGGTCAGTTCGGTGCTGGTCATACCGGTCAGGGCGGGGTGCGCCAGGGCCTCGCGGTCGAGGCGGGCGGTTGGCTTGCCGGGGTTCGTCGGCTCGGTGGGCCGTGGGTGCACGGTGTAGTTCCATTCCCCGTGGAAGGCATGGCCGGCCAGCGGTACCGCGTTCAGTTCAGCGTCGCTGACCTTCACCCCCGTGGGATAGCTGCCGGGGTCCAGTTCGGCGTGGACGGTGAGCCCGGTGCGGTTGGTGGTCGCGGCGATGCTCTGCACGATGACCTCGTAGCTGGTCAGCGGCTGGCCGCGCCAGTTCATCGTGATCGCGGAGAATAGCCGGTGCTCGATCCGATTCCATTTCGATGTGCCCGGAGGCATATGGCAGACCGTGACGGCCAGGCCCGTCTCGGCGGCAAAGGCGGCGAGTTCGGTCTTCCAGGCCCGGGTGCGGTAGCCGTTGGAGCCACCCGCGTCGGCGGTGATCAGCAGACGGGTGGCGCCGGGGTAGTCGAGACGTCCCTGCCCGTTCCACCAGCGGCGGATCGATTCGACCGCGAAGGCCGCGGTATCGTGATCCGTACCGACGTTCACCCAGCCGGTGCCCGCCGCCAGGTCGTAGATGCCGTAGGGCAGGGCCTTGCCCAGCGCGTCGCTGGGGAAGTCATGAACGTCGACCCGCACAGGTTTACCGGCCGGCCGCCATTGGCATCCCGTGTTCTTGAACTCCCCGACGACTTCCTTCTTTTTCGTGTCCACGCTGACCACCGGCTCGCCGTTGACCTGATGGTCCTTGGCCTGGTCGTTGATGTACCGGAACTGCGCGTCCCGGTCGGGGTGTTGAGCACCTTCAAGGGTCTTGGCATTGGCCTGCAGACTGAAGCCGTTCTCCCGCAGCAGCCGGCCCACGGTCGGCGCTGACGCGGCGTGGCCCTGCCGTGTCAGCGCCCCGGCCAGAGACCGCAGCGACTTGGTCGTCCACCGCAGCGGCGACATCGGATCGCCCCGCTCGTCTGGCTCCACCAGGGCCAGTAGAGCCGGAACGAGCAGCGGGTCAAGCTCCTCTGCGCTCTTGCGACCGCCGCCGTCCCGGCGGACCCGGCCGTCGGGCAAGGGATCCTCACCGCCTTCCAGCTCGAAGACTCCCTTGCGCACCGTCGTCTCGCTCACCCCCGCGGCACGGGCGACGGCCCTCACCCCGCCGTGCCCCAGCAGCCGGGCCTCGGCGGCCAGCGCCAGCCGCTGCTGCCGCTCATTCAGATGGGGAAACAACACCCCGAATCTCAGGGCAAGTTGGTCACGAAGCTCGCTCGGTATGCGCATACCACACCAACGACAGAGACACCGTGAAGCAACGTGTTGATTCTTTACGAGCCCT
>NZ_JBSGDB010000874.1:0-1669 GCF_053602155.1 Streptomyces sp. NPDC004561 | reverse complement strand
TCTCAGTCGTGCCCGCGCGGGGGGGCGGGGGGGGGGGGGGTGGCCGCGGCGCCCCCCCCCGCCGCCCCTCCCGCCCGGTCAGTGCGCCGGTGCCAGCTCCTCTCCCGATTCCATGGGATGGGTGACGTCCGCCGCGTCGCGGCTCCTGCCGAGGTGGTTGAAGATCAGGTTGAGCAGGACGGCGGTGACGCAGCCGGTGGAGATGCCCGAGTCGAGGACGATCTTCGCGGTGTCCGGGAAGGCGTGGTAGAAGTCGGGCACGGTGATCGGGATGATGCCGACCGCCAGGGACACGGCGACGATCAGGACGTTGTTGTCCTTCTCCAGGCCGGCCCGCACCAGGGTCTGGATGCCGCTCGCGGCGACCGAGCCGAACAGGACGACGCCGGCGCCGCCGAGCACGGGCCGGGGTACGACCGCGATGAGCGAGGCGGCCATCGGGCACAGGCCCATCAGGACCAGGAAGCCGCCGCCGACGGCGACTACGAAGCGGCTGCGGATCCTCGTCATGGCCACCAGGCCGATGTTCTGCGCGAAGGCGCTGCACATGAACCCGTTGAACAGGGGGCTGAGGGCGGAGCCCAGGGTGTCGGCGCGCAGCCCGGCCGCGATGGTCCGCTCGTCCGAGGGGCGTTCGACGATCTCGCCGAGGGCCAGCATGTCGGCCGTGGACTCGGTCATCGAAACCACCATCACCACGCACATCGACAGGATCGCGGCGATGTGGAACTGCGGGGCGCCGAAGTGGAAGGGGGTCGGGAAGCCCACCACGTCGGCCTTGGCGACCGGGGAGAAGTCGGTGACGCCGAAGGGGATCGCGATCAGGGTGCCTGCGACCAGGCCGAGCAGGACGGCGATCTGCTTGACGAAGCCGCGGGTGAAGCGGCGCAGGAAGAGGACGATCAGCAGGGTGACGGCGGCCAGGGTGAGGTTGGTCGTCGAACCGTAGTCGTGCGCGGCGGGGTTGGGGCCCTGCGCCCAGTTGAAGGCGACGGGCAGGAGCGAGACGCCTATCAGGGTGATGACCGAGCCGGTGACGACGGGCGGGAAGAAGCGGACCGCCTTGCAGAAGACCGGTGCGGCGAGGAAGCCGAGGAGGCCGGCGACCATGACCGCGCCGAAGATCACCGGCAGGGCGTCGGACTTGTCCTTGGCGGAGGCGACGATCGCCGTCATGGGGGCGACACCGGCGAAGGTGACGCCGTTGACGAAGGGCAGCCGGGCGCCGATCTTCCAGAAGCCGAGGGTCTGCAGGAAGGTGGCGAGACCGGCCGTGAACAGGCAGGCCCCGGTGAGGAAGGTGAGGTCGGTGCCGGAGAGGCCTACGGCCGCGCCGACGATCAGGGGCGGGGCGACGACTCCCGCGTACATGGCGGCCACGTGCTGCAGGCCGCTGGTCGCCATCTTGAGGGCGGGGAGTTTCTCGTCCACGGGGTGGACGGTCTTCTCGTCGACGGGGTAAGCGGACACGGCGGCTCCTCCGGTCGGTTATACACGTCGGCTCTGACGTGGGTTTCAGGGAGGTGGTGCGCGGCGGTCGTGCGGGACCGGGGGACCCATGGGGGTCGCGGGACGGTGACCGTTCCGGGGCGCGCGCGTCCACGCGCGCCCCGGAGTCGGCCGCCGTGGACCCCGCTCGGGTGCACGGCGAGCGGGCGGGAGCCGTGCC
>NZ_JBSGDB010000873.1:0-1679 GCF_053602155.1 Streptomyces sp. NPDC004561 | reverse complement strand
GTGCCGTTGGCGGGGTGCTCGCGCCGGTCGCGGATGAAGCTGGCGGTGTGCCGGAGGGAGTCGGCCACCCTGGCCACGAGGTCTCCGTCGTCGCTGTTTCCGCGCGACCTCGTCGGCGTCGCCGCGCTCGTCCGGGCCCACGCCGGTCTGCGCGGCCTTCAGCACGGCCACCGAGCGTCCGGCCGCGAGCGCCGCGGCGGCGACGGCGGCCGTGGTGACGGTCTTGCCGATCTCCGTGCCCGTCCCCGTGATCATCAGTACCGGCATGTCATCCCTCCCGCGCCGCGGCGCACACCGCGCGCGCGATCCGCGCCACGTCCTCGTCGGAGGTGACGTACGGCGGCATCGTGTAGATCAGGTCGCGGAACGGGCGCAGCCACACGCCCTCCCGCACGGCGGCCCGGGTCGCGGCGGCCATGTCGACCTCGTGGCCGAGCTGGACGACCCCGATGGCGCCCAGTACACGGACGTCCCGCACACCGGGCTCCTCGAGGGCCGGCGCCAGCCCTTCCCGCAGACCCGTCTCGATCCGCTTGACCTCCGCGAGCCAGTCCTGCCCGAGCAAGAGCCCGAGCGAGGCACAGGCCACCGCCGCCGCCAGCGGGTTGCCCATGAACGTCGGGCCGTGCGCCAGCACCGGCACCTCGCCGCGCGAGATGCCGTCGGCGACCCGTGCGGTGCACAGCGTGGCCGCCATCGTCAGATAGCCGCCGGTCAGCGCCTTGCCCACGCACATCACATCGGGGGTGACGGCCGCGTGGTCCGCCGCGAACAGCGCGCCCGTGCGGCCGAAGCCGGTGGCGATCTCGTCGAACACCAGCAGCACGTCGTGTTCGTCGCACGCCTCGCGCAGCACCCGCAGATAGGCAGGGGAGTGGAAGCGCATACCGCCCGCGCCCTGCACCACCGGTTCCACGATCACCGCGGCCAGCTCGTCCGCGTGCCGGGCGACCAGCTCGCGCAGCTGCTCCGCGTACGACTCCTCGTACTCGGCCGGGGGCGCGTCCGCGAACAGCTGACGGGGCAGCACGCCGGACCACAGCTGGTGCATCCCGCCCTCGGGGTCGCACACCGACATCGGGTTCCAGGTGTCCCCGTGGTAGCCGCCCCGCCACGTCAGCAGCCGCTGCTTGCCGTCGCGGCCGAGGGAACGCCAGTACTGCAGGCACATCTTCACCGCGACCTCGACCGACACCGAACCGGAGTCGGCCAGGAACACATGCTCCAGGCCGTCAGGAGACATGTCGACAAGTAGCTTCGCGAGCCGGACGGCGGGCTCGTGGGTGAGCCCGCCGAACATCACATGGCTCATCCGCCCCAGCTGCTCGCGCACCGCCTCGTCGAGCACCGGGTGGCGGTAGCCGTGGATGGCCGACCACCACGACGACATCCCGTCGACCAGCTCGCCCGAGCCGTCCGCGAGCCGCAGCCGGACCCCGCTCGCCGACTCCACGACGAGCGGTTCGGCACGACCGGGCATCGGTCCGTACGGATGCCACACGTGCCGCCGGTCCAGCTCCAGCAGCTCGGGAACGCTCAGGCCGGGCAGCTCAGGCATTGGGCGCGAGGTCCGTTCCGGCACCCCGGCGGCGGACGGCGACGAGGTCGGTACGGGGCTCGCTCGCCGCGGCGGCGGGCGCCGATCCGCAGACCCCGCCGCGCGGCAGGAGGCAGGCCCC
>NZ_JBSGDB010000872.1:0-1681 GCF_053602155.1 Streptomyces sp. NPDC004561 | reverse complement strand
TCAGGGCAAGTTGGTCACGAAGCTCGCTCGGTATGCGCATACCACACCAACGACAGAGACACCGTGAAGCAACGTGTTGATTCTTTACGAGCCCTTAGCCAGGTACCTGTTCCGCCAGGGAAGGGCCCCGCTCCAAGAAAGATGGCGACACATTCCCCTGTCTAGGAGCTGTCCGGCCGATCACTGATGATGTCGGCTTGGCGGCTTCCTGAAGTACTTGCGACGGTGGCCCGAAGTCGGTTGCCCGGGTTCTGCTGGTGCGTGACCATCGTTGGATGGATACGGAAGGCCGGGGGCTTGTGCGGGTGGTGCAGACATGTTCTGCCCACCCGTCTCAGTGGAATGCGTGGAGGGCAGACCGCCAGTACCTGTATCTCCGATACCGGCATGGCGAGGGCTGCGTCGAGTGGCATCCCGGCCCTGACCCTGCGGACGACACACCAGACTCCTGGAACGAGGGCCGCTAGGGACGCCTGGTCGAATGGAACGACGGCACCAGCAGCAGTGTCATCAGCCTTGAGGACTTCCTCGTCGCGGCCGGCCTCATGCTGGCACCGGGGGCATCGGTGAGTTGCGGCCGTGACGCGTGGTCACGCGCGGAGCCAAACGACGAGGGCGGCCGCGGTGACCGTGCCGAGAAAGACGTACCCTCGCTTGTCGTAGCGGGTCGCCACGGCTCGATGGTTCTTGAGCTTGTTGATGGCCCGCTCGACGGTGTTGCGCTTCTTGTACCGCTTCTCGTCGAAGCCCGGCGGGCGCCCGCCGCGTTGACCTCTGCGCAGGCGAGCAGCCCGGCTGTCGGCCTTCTCCGGGATCGTGTGCGGGATGCCCCGACGTCGCAGGTACTCACGGCACGGTCGGTTGCTGTAGGCCTTGTCCCCGGCGACACTGTCCGGCTTGCTGCGGGGCCGTCCCGGTCCGACGCGGGGAACACGAATCTTCTCCAGCACGGGCTTGAACTCTGGGCTGTCACCGCGCTGGCCGGCGGTGACGAGCAGAGACAGCGGGCGGCAACGACCATCGGCGCTCAGGTGGATCTTGCTGGTGAAGCCGCCCCGCGATCGGCCCAGTCCCTCACCGCCTGCACCACCTCCGCCAGCCGGTCGGCCAGGCTCTGCCACGGAAGTTCGGCCTGGTGTTCCGCCTCGCCGTCCCCCTTTGAGGCAGCAAGGGCAGGCGGCGGGTCATTGCGAGCGCCCGCTGCGTGCTGATGCGCGCGCACGCTCGTCGAGTCGACCGAGACGTCCCAGTCCACGTCAGCCGCGGCATCGGCTGCGGCCTGGGCCTGCTGCAGCAGCCGCTCCCAGGTGCCGTCCGCCGACCACAACCGGTGGCGCTCGTAGACCGTCTTCCACGGCCCGAATCGCTCGGGGAGATCACGCCACTGCACTCCGGTCCGTACACGGTGGAGAATCCCGTCGATCACCTGCCGATGATCCCGCCACCGCCCACAACGGCCATTGCTCACCGGCAGGAACAGCCGCAACCGTTCCCACTCGGCATCCGACAAGTCACCACGCTGACCCCGCCCCATGCCCAGACCAACGAGTCACGGACGGGCCAGTCACATGATCGGCCGGACAGCTCCTAGTACTCCAGCCGTAGTTCGGTATCTGGGCTGGTCAGCAGCCTGGTGGCGTGGAGTGTAGCGGGGCGCCAGGTGGGCGGGACGGACTTCCCC
>NZ_JBSGDB010000871.1:0-1683 GCF_053602155.1 Streptomyces sp. NPDC004561 | reverse complement strand
CGGTCGTACGCGCGGCAGACGGTAAGCGGAGCGAACCGCGTCCGCGACATCCTTGGTCCCGGGGTCAGTGACGGAGCACGCCATCTGCCTGCTGCGACCGGGACGCAAGCGGTGACGATCAGCCAGGCGATGCGCTGGTCCACGGTCTCGATGCGCCGCTGGGTGACGGACGTGGCCAGTCCGCGGATCAAGCGCACCCGGTCACGCCAGAAGTGGACGACGAGCGCCAGCGCGGTGGTCAGGTGGAGGCCAACTAGGCCGTTGAGGTACAGGGCGTCCTCGGCGGAGACGTCCAGTTCGTGTTTCCAGTGCCCGCCGAGCAGTGCGGCTATCAGGATGCTGTGCCCCTGACTGGAGACGGGGAACAGTTCGGTGACGCCTTGCAGTGGGCCTACGCCCACGGCTTCGGGAAAAGTCAGAACGGACATCGGCCGGCCTTCGTCTCCAGGCGCACGAGAGCGCGGAGCCGAGGACTCCGCGCCCGGCGGGCGGCTCCGGCGGCGAAAGGTACATGGGCAAGAAACCGGACCGGCCGCACGCAGCACCGGGCGCGTGAGGTCCCGTCCGAGCGGCACCGCCGCCCCGGCTAGCACCCGGAATACTCGAATCCGCCCGCTTCGACTTCCTCTGGAAGGTTCCGCGCATAGCGGCTGCGAGCCAGTACGAGCCCGGCGGCGTACAGGGCGAGGACGACGGTGAGAAGCAGGTAATACTCCAGCGGGAGTGTGGTGAGGCCGAGGAGCGGGCCGAGCGGGGACAGCGGCAGCACGAGGCCGATGACCGCGAGGGCGGCGGTGGTCCAGCCGACGGGGCCGGGCGGGCGGTCCTCGAAGAGCCGGCGGCCGGTGCGGAGCAGCAGTATCACCAGGCTCTGGGTGATCAGGTTCTCGGTGAACCAGCCGGAGTGGAAGGCCGCCTCGTCCTCGGCCGGGCCTGGGCCGTGCAGGGCGAGCGCCAGGACGCCGAAGGTCGCGAGGTCGGCCGCCGCGTTGAGGATGCCGAACCCGGTGATGAACCGCAGCAGGGCACGCGGGTCGAGGCCGGCCGGCCGACGTAGCAGGGCCGGATGGGGGCGGTCGTAGGCGAAGGCGAGCTGCACCGTGTCGAAGCACAGGTTCTGCACCAGCACCTGGGCCGGGAGCATCGGCAGGAAGGGCAGCAGCAGACCGGCGGCGAGCATCGCGATGACATTGCCGACGTTGGAGGAGAGAGTGATGCGCAGGTACGTGGCGATGTTGCCGCCGCTGTGGCGGCCCGCGGAGATGGCGTGGTCGACGGCGGTGAGGTCCTTCTCGGCGAGCACCACGTCGGCGCCCTCTCGGGCCACGTCGGTGGCGTCGTGTGGGGCGATGCCGACGTCGGCCGCCCACAGCGCGGACACGTCGTTGACACCGTCGCCGAGGAATCCCACCGTGTGCCCGCCGGTGCGCAGCGCGGCGCTGATCCGCGCCTTGTGCTCGGGGGTGCAGCGGGCGAAGACCGTCGTACGGGCGGCCAGTCGGGCCAGTTCGGTGTCGGTCAGGCCGTCGGTGCAGTCGGCGGTGACCACCGCGTCCGCACCGAGCGCGATGCCCAGGTCACGGCAGGCGCGCGCGGCGGTGCCCGGGTGGTCGCCGGTGAGGATCTTGACGGTGACACCGCGTGCGGCGAGCGCGGCGAGGGCGGCCGCGGCGGTGGGCGCGA
>NZ_JBSGDB010000870.1:0-1687 GCF_053602155.1 Streptomyces sp. NPDC004561 | reverse complement strand
GGGGGCCACGCCGACGGGGGCACCGCGGTGTACGTCGCCACCGCCGGGCCGAGGCAGGCGGCCGCCGCCGTGGCGGCCGAGCCCAGCAGCCGGTAGCGGCCCGCCACCTCGGCGGCCGCGGCGGCCAGGGTCAGCGGCGCGTATCCCACCAGCACCCAGGAGCCCACGCTCATGGGGGAGGTGTACTTCACGACCCGCAGCATGTTCAGGAACCTGGCCGGCCGGCCGAGGTCGTGCACGAGCGCGGCCAGCGACAGCGAGATCGCCCCGGCCGCCCCCACCTTCGCGGGCGCGGCGAGGCCGGGCCGCCCGGTGACCTGTCCTCCGGCGGCCAGCAGCGAGGACGCCCCGGCGAGACCGCCGAGCCAGAGGTACCCGGCGATGTCCAGGGGCTTCCACGTCGGCTTGTTCAGTACGGGTTTGCCGTAGTACGACGAGAACGTCGCGTCCGGCACCATGGGCTGCTCACCGCGCCCGCGCCGGCGCCGGCGGCGCCCCGCACGGGCCCCCGTCAGCGCCTCCCGCTCGGGCCGCGCGCCCTGTACGCCGTTCCGGGTGACGTCCGAGTCGCTCATCGCGGCCTCCTCACGAAGCTGCCGAGGGCGAGCGCGGCCAGTGAGACGGCGGCCAGCGCCGCGTGCCGCCACATGTCGGGCAGGTCCTTGGTCGTGACGACCGGGTCCGGGGGCAGGCCGTAGACCTCCGGCTCGTCCAGCAGCAGGAAGAACGCGCCGTCGCCGCCGACCCCGTCGTCCGGGCTCTCGCCGTACAGCTGCGCGTCGGTCACCCCGGCCGCCTGCAGCTGCGCCACCCGGGCCCCGGCCCGCTCCCGCAGTTCCTCCAGGGGGCCGAACTGGATGGAGTCCGTCGGGCAGGCCTTGGCGCAGGCGGGCTCCATGCCGGTGCCCAGCCGGTCGTAGCACAGCGTGCACTTCCACACCCGGCCGTCGTCCTTGCGCTGGTCGATGACGCCGTACGGGCAGGCGGGCACGCAGTAGCCGCAGCCGTTGCAGATGTCCTCCTGGACGACGACCGTGCCGAACTCGGTGCGGAACAGGGCCCCGGTGGGGCACACGTCCAGGCAGGCCGCGTGGGTGCAGTGCTTGCAGACGTCCGACGCCATCAGCCAGCGCAGCTCGGTGCGGCCGTCGGGGGAGACCGGGGAGATCTGCCCCGCGGGCGCGCCCTCGGGCGCCCGGCCGGGCGGGGGAGCGGTGGCGCCGGGTCCGGGGGAGGAGGCGTCGGCGCCGAGCGTCGCCGCGGCGGCGAAGACGTCGAGGTCCTCGTGCACGACTCCGGGCTCCTGCCCGCCGAACGGTTTGCGCTGCTCGATGAAGGCGACGTGCCGCCAGGTGTCGGCGCCGAGGGTCTGCGTGTTGTCGTAGGACATGCCGGTCAGTTCGAGACCGTCCTCCGGGATGGCGTTCCACTCCTTGCAGGCCACCTCGCACGCCTTGCAGCCGATGCACACGGAGGTGTCCGTGAAGAAGCCCATCCGCGGCGGCGCGTCCGCGTAGCCGGACGCGCCCGCCACGTCCGGCAGGGGGCCGTACAGCAGGTTCCGGTGGTCCTCAGCGCTGTCGCTCACGGCATTCCTCCTCGCTCACGAGTCCTCGCCCCCTCGGGTACCGCGCCCGGCGCGGCTCGCACGGCCTCGACGTGCCGGCCGCCTCGGGCGAGCGGGAAC
>NZ_JBSGDB010000869.1:0-1693 GCF_053602155.1 Streptomyces sp. NPDC004561 | reverse complement strand
GTCGGTGGAAGCCCGGAGGTCGCAGTCCGGCGCGTGGGATTGGCGCGGTGATCCTCGGTGCGGCCCAGTCGTCGAACAGGCGCATGTAGCGCCCCATCGCGGTGAGTTGTTCGCCGCCGGACCTCATGAAGTCCAGGCGCTGCGACTGCGCCTGGGCCATCGCGTTGAGCACCTGGTGGTCGAAGGGGACCTCCCGGCTGAAGCTGTCGACCATCACCACGGCCGCCGGCCGCTCGCCCATGGCCTCCAGGTGTGCCGCCACGCCGTGGGCGATCCAGCCGCCCGAGGAGTAGCCGAGCAGGACGACGGGCTTTCCGGCCGCGCACTCCCGTACGGTCTGCGCGTGCAGCCGGAGCACGGTGTCCGGATCGGAGGGGACCGGCTCGCCCTGCTCGTAGCCGGGGTTGACCAGCGCCCACACGTCCAGCCGGTCGCGGAAGGGCGCGGCGAACCGCGCGTACTGGTGCGCGCCGGCCGGTACGACGTACGGCGAGACGCACATCAGCGCGAGGGGACCGCCGCCGTGCGACAGCCGTACCGGCGCGGGCCGTTGGGCCAGTTCCTCGGGCCGCTCGAACGAGGGCCGGAAGCGGGCGGCCTCCATCAGCATCCCCATGGCCTCGGCGGCCGTCCCGTTCTCGCTCGCGTGCCGGTAGAGCCGCACCAGCATGTCGGCGGACCGCTCCTCCGCCGCGCCGTGGCCGGCGCCCTGGAGCCGCGTCGACAGGTGTTTGGCGAGCCTGGCGGGCGTGGGATGGTCGAAGGCCAGTCCGGCGGGCAGGCGGAGACCGGTCGCCGCCGCCAGGCGCCGGCGCAGGTCGATCGCGGTGAGCGAGTCGAAGCCGAGTTCCAGGAAGTGCGCGGTGGGCAGCACGTCCTCGGCCGAGGCGTGACCGAGGACCACGGCGCTCTGGGAGCGGATGTGCTCCAGGAGCCGTGCCTCCCGCTCGGCCGGTGCGAGCCGGGCGAGCTCGGTGGCCAGTGCCGCTCCGGCGCCGGTCTGCTCGCCGGCGGCCTGCTCGGCCCGCTCGGACTCCAGGAGCCGCTGCACGTCGGGCAGTTCGGCCAGCAGCGGGCTGGGCCGTCCCACGGTGAAGGCGGGCAGGAACTTCTCCCAGTCGATCGGGGCGACGGTGAGGGCCGCCTCGTCGTGCTCGACGGCCCGGCGCAGGGCGGAGATCGCGAGCTCGGGCGCCATGACGCCCAGACCCCGCCGCTCGCCGCGTTCCTGGACCGCGTCGTCGACCATGCCGCCGCCCGCCCAGCCGCCCCAGGCGACCGAGGTCGCGGTCAGGCCGCCGGCCCGCCGCCGCAGCGCCAGGGCGTCGAGGAAGGCGTTGGCGGAGGCGTAGGACGCCTGCCCACCGCTGCCCCAGACGCCGGCGCCGGAGGCGAAGAGGACGAACGCGTCCAGTTCACGGCCGTCGAGCAGCGCGTCGAGATGGAGGGCCCCGGTGACCTTGGCGGCCGCGGCTTCGGCGAACTCGTCGAGACCGGCGTCGGCCAGCATGGACGACCGCGCCGTGCCGGCGGCGTGCAGCACCGCGGTGAGCGGATGGCGGGACTCGATGCCGGCGAGGAGCCGCGCGACCGCGTCGCGGTCGGCCATGTCGCAGGCGGCGATGGTCACTTCGGCGCCCAGGGCGGTCAGCTCCGCGTGCAGTTCCCGCGCGCCGGGGGCGTCGGGCCCGCT
>NZ_JBSGDB010000868.1:0-1703 GCF_053602155.1 Streptomyces sp. NPDC004561 | reverse complement strand
ACACACATCCACAGCCCACAGCCCCCCCGGCACCACCGCCGTCACGGCCGTCACCCCCACCGCCACCGCCGTCACGGCCGTCACCCCCACCGCCACCGCCGTCACGGCCGTCACCCCCACCGCCACCGCCGTCACGGCCGTCAGCACCGCCGCCACCACCGCCGCCACCACCGCCCCGGCCGTCAGCACCGCCGCCACCGCCACCGCCCAGGCCGTCGGCGCCACCGCCGCCGTCGCGGTCGTCGGCGCCGCCACCGCCGCCCAGACCGTCGGCGCCACCCAGGCCCTCGGCACCGCCACCGCCGTCGCCGTCATTGCCGCCGTCGCCGGCGGCGCCGACGCGGTGGTACACCAGCCCGGCGGCGACGGCCGCTGCCCAGCGGATGGCCGCCGCCAGAACGGTCGGAGACCCCGTCTGCTCGCTGTCGGCCGTGGACCGGCCGGATCCGGCGCTGCTCCCCCAGGGCCTGACATCGGTGGGCATCGGGCAGGCCGGCGCCTACTGGTGCCTGATCTGGTAGCCCCCCGCACGCCACGGCCGCCCGTACCGCGCTGCGCACCTCGCATCAGCCCCGCGCAGCACACCGGGTCTGCGCCGGGATGGAGGCGAAGGCGGCGAGTGACGTGACCGGCCGGTCCCGCGGCACGAACCCGCCTCGGCAGAACCCTTGTTGTCCTCCTTTCACCCCCAACGTTTTTGCCCCACAGGAAAGTTCAATCACAAACAAGTCACATTCGGTATCCCGAGGCAACCACACGACTCCTTCACCTGTCACACACCCGCAAGACACACCATTCATCCCGTGGGGGGACCATGAGCCAGCAGCAGTACCCGCAGCCCCAGCAGCCCGGCTGGGGCGGCCCGCAGGGAGGCATGGGCATGCCGCCCCAGCCGCCGAAGAAGTCCGCCGGGAAGATCATCGGGTTCGGCTGCCTCGGTGTCGTGGCCCTCTTCGTCGTGATCGGCATCATCGGCGCGCTCGCCGGCGGCGGTGGCGGCAAGAGCGACGACAAGGCCGGCTCCGCCAAGAGCGGCGCTCCGAGCGCCACGGCGAAGAAGCACGACACCTCCACCGGTTCCAAGCAGCCGGCCGCCAAGCCGGCGCCGGTGCAGATCACCGCCAAGAAGACCGCCTTCTCCAAGAGCGTCCTCGCCGACAGCAGCAGCTACACCAGCGTCACGATCACGGTCACCAACCACAGCGGCAAGAAGCTCAGCGTCAACCCGCTGTACTTCGCCATCACCGACTCCCACGGCACCAAGCACACCGCCGAACTCGGCGTCGACGACAAGCAGATCGACACCGTCGACCTGGCCCCGGGCGAGAACATCTCCGGCACCGTCACCGGCAAGGGCGTCTTCACCCCGAAGTACGTCACCTACACCGAGGACCTCTTCGGCGACCCGATCCGCGCCGACGTCTCCTGACCGCCCGACGCCTCCCGACCGCCTGAGGTCTCCTGCCCGCCCGGCGCACCGCCGCCCACACCCACCAGCCCCGCATCCACCAGCCCCGCATCCACCGGCCGTATCCACCGGCTGTATCCACCGGGGCGAGCCGCTGGAGGGCGTGCCAGGCGCGGTGACGGCCCGCACCACAGCGCACGGCCGGCCCGGCCCGGCCCGCCCCCGTGCGGGTGGGCCGGGCCTCGGCGCATCATCCCGGGCCGCCGCGCCCGCGCGCGGCGGCCGACGACGCCGG
>NZ_JBSGDB010000867.1:0-1710 GCF_053602155.1 Streptomyces sp. NPDC004561 | reverse complement strand
CGCCGCGAGCGCGTCACAGCAGGCAGCGTACGCCTCCGGGTCGGCCTCCCGGTGGTCGCGGACCAGCTCCGGCACGGTGAAACCGGGGGTGAACCAGCGCGCGTCGGCGCTCTCGGCCAGCCACCGCAGGCCCTCGCGGCGCACCCGCTCCGCCCGCTCGCGCCAGGGCGCCTCGCCGCCGAAGTGGGCGGAGGAGCAGATGACCGCCAGGGCGGACAGCCGCTCGGGGTGGTGCACCGCCAGATGCAGGCCGACCGCGCCGCCGAGCGACACGCCCGCGTAGGCGAACCGGTCGATGCCGAGCACGTCGGCGAGGCGCAGCACCAGCGCGGCGAGGTCGCCGACGGTCGCGCCCGGCCCGATCAGGTCCGCCGCCGAACCCCCGTGCCCGGGCAGGTCCCAGCGGACGACCCGGTGGCTGGTGGACAGCTCGGGCGCGACCCGGTCCCACAGGGTGTGGGAGGTGCCGAGCGACGGCCCGAGCAGCAGCGGGGGAGCGGAGGCCGGGCCTTCTTCGAGGTGGTTGAGGAGTTTCACGGTCAACGTCGCTCCAGGGCACGGTCGGTGAGGGGTCCGGCGAAGCCGGTGTAGCGGGCGGGGTCGGTGAGGTCGTCTAGATCGAGGTCGCGCAACTCGGGCTCTTCGGAGAGGAGTTCGCCGAGGGTCCGCTCCTCGGTGTGGGCGCGGCGGGCGAGTTCGGTGAGCAGCTCCTTGGCGCGGGCCCGGCCGAGGCGCGGCGCCAGGGCGGCGGACAGCCGCTCGGAGACGATCAGGCCGCGTGTGGCGTCGAGGTTGCGGCGCATGGCGTCGGGGTGCACGCGCAGCCCCTCCGCGAGTGCGGCCGCGTCCCGGGCCGCGCCGCCGGTCAGCCGGAGCAGTTCGCGCAGCGGCTCCCATTCGGCGTGCCAGGCCCCCGCCGGACGTTCGTCGCCGGCCGCGAGGGATCCGAGGAGCGTGGCCGCGAGCTGCGGGGCACGGCGGGCGGCGGCCGCGAGGAGCGTGGAGCGCACCGGGTTGGCCTTGTGCGGCATGGCGGAGGAGCCGCCGCCGCTGCCCTCGGACAGCTCGCCGATCTCGGTGCGCGACAGCGTCAGCACGTCCTCGGCGATCTTGCCCAGCGCTCCCGCCGTGAAGGCCAGGGCGCCGGCCAGGTCGGCGACCGGCGTCCGCAGCGTGTGCCAGGGCAGTGCCGGTGCGGCCAGGCCCACCTGACGGGCGTACGCCTCCGTCAGCGCGCTCGCGTCCTCGGCGCCGTAGGCCCGGAACGCTGCCAACGTCCCTGCGGCGCCGCCGAGTTGGGCGGGGAGCGACGCCCGCACCCGGGTGACGCGGTCCCGTGCGTCCAGCACCAGGGAGCGCCACCCGGCCGCCTTCAGGCCGAACGTGGTCGGCACGGCGTGCTGGGTCAGCGTGCGCCCCGGCATCGGCGTGTCCCGGTGGGCGGCGGCCAGCCGGGCCAGGGCCCGCTCGGTGCGGGCGAGGTCGGCGAGCACCGGCTCCAGGGCGCGTACGGCGACCAGCATGGTGGCCGTGTCCAGGATGTCCTGGCTGGTCGCTGCCAGACCCGGCGCGTCCACGACGCCTTCGCCGACGTCTGGGACTGCGAGGAGCTGTGGGTCGGGGGAGTCGAGGACAGCGAGCAAGACCTCCACCGGCGACAAGAAGTCCGCGTCGCAGCGTGGTGGCGAGCGCTCCCGCGGCGGTGCGCAG
>NZ_JBSGDB010000866.1:0-1745 GCF_053602155.1 Streptomyces sp. NPDC004561 | reverse complement strand
TTGCGGCGGGCGTCGGACAGTCGCTCCACCAGGAGCATGCCGACGCCCTCGGCCCAGCCCGTGCCGTCCGCCCCGGCGCCGAACGCCTTGCACCGTCCGTCCGGGGCCAGCCCGCGCTGGCGGCTGAACTCCACGAAGGCGCGCGGGGTGGACATGACCATCACGCCACCGGCCAGTGCCATGGAGCACTCGCCGTTGCGCAGCGCCTGGATCGCCCAGTGCAGCGCCACCAGCGACGACGAGCACGCCGTGTCGACGGTGACGGCCGGTCCTTCCAGGCCGAGGGTGTAGGCGATGCGGCCGGACATCACGCTCGCGGAGTTGCCCGTGCCGAAGAAGCCCTCGGAGTCGTCGATCGCGTGGAAGGCCTGGGCGGCGTAGTCCTGGTAGCCGGAGCCGACGAAGACCCCGGTACGGCTGCCGCGCACCGACTCCGCGTCGATGCCCGCCCGCTCGAACGTCTCCCACGTGGTCTCCAGCAACAGGCGCTGCTGCGGATCCATCGCCACGGCCTCACGCGGACTGATCCCGAAGAACCCCGCGTCGAACTCACCCGCCCCGTAAAGGAATCCCCCGTGCCGCGTGTACGTCTTCCCGGTCGCCTCCGGATCCGGATCGTAGATGCCGTCCACGTCCCAGCCACGGTCCGCCGGGAACTCGCCGACCGCGTCGCCACCCGAGACCACCAGCTGCCAGAGATCCTCGGGTGAGCGCACCCCGCCCGGGTAGCGGCACGCCATGCCGACGATCGCGATGGGGTCGTCGTCCGCGGCGGGCGCGGCGGCCGCTTCCGGTGCGGGCGCGGTGGTGAGGCCGGTGAGCTCGGTGCGCAGGTGCCGGGCGAGCGCCTGCGCGTTGGGGTGGTCGAAGGCCAGCGTGGGGGGCAGCGCGAGGCCGGTCTCGGCGTTGAGCTTGTTGCGCAGTTCGACGGCGGTCAGGGAGTCGAAGCCCAGGTCCTTGAAGGCGCGGTCGGCCTCGACCTCGCCGGCGCCCCCGTGGCCGAGGACGGCCGCCGCGTGCGTGCGGACGAGGTCGACCAGCAGCGCGTGCTGCTCGGCCTCGGGCATCCCGCCGAGTCGGTCGGCCAGGGGCGAGGCGGCGGCCGTGCCGGGCTCACCGGCGGGGCCGCCCGCGGTGAGGACCCGCTCGGCCTCCGGGAGGTCGCCGAGCAGAGCGCTCGGGCGGCTCATGGTGAACGGGGGCAGGAACCGCTCCCAGTCGACGTCGGCCACCGTGGCGGTCGCCTCGCCGGAGTCCAGCGCCTGCCGGAGGCCGGCCAGGGCGAGCGTGGCGGGCATCGGGATCAGGCCGCGGCGGCGCAGTCGTTCGTCCGCGCCGTCGCCCTCGGCCATGCCGCCGCCTGCCCACGGGCCCCAGGCCACGGCGGTCGCGGGCAGGCCTTGGGCCCGGCGGCGTTCGGCGAGCCCGTCGAGCAGGGCATTGGCCGCCGCGTAGGCGGCCTGGTGGCCGCCGCCCCACACGCCGGCGATGGACGAGAAGAGGACGAAGGCGTCGAGTTCCCGGCCGGCGAGGAGAGTGTCGAGGTGCAGGGCGCCGGTTGCCTTGGCGGCCAGCACGTCGGCGAAGGCGCCCGGCGTCATGGTCTCCAGCGGGTCCAGGTGGTCCACGCCCGCCGTGTGGACGACGGCGTTCACCGGGTGCTCGGCGAGCAGCGCGGCCAGCGCCTCACGGTCGGCGACGTCGCACCCGGCGACGGTGACACGGACACCCGTCGCCTCCAGCTC
>NZ_JBSGDB010000865.1:0-1748 GCF_053602155.1 Streptomyces sp. NPDC004561 | reverse complement strand
GGTCGCCGCCGGTCGGCGCGCTGAAGCCGGCGCCCTGGGTCAGCAGCGCAACGCCGAGCACGGACAGCCCGGCCGCCGCCATGAAGGAGCCCGGCAGCCTGGTGCCGCGCACCCGGCTCTCGGCCGGCGGGGTGAACACCATGGTGAGGCTGATGATCAGCCCGGCGTTCGTCGCCGAGGTGTGCACCAGGCCGTACGTCTCCAGCAGGAAGATCCCGGCGAGGATCAGCCCCAGCAGCCCGGCGCCGCGCCACTGGACGGCGCTGAGCGTACGCAGGCGGCGCAGGCCCACGGCGGCGAGCACCGGCAGCGCCACGGCGAACCGGAGCACCAGCACGGCCACCACGGTTCGTTCCGTGGTGACGCCCTTGGCGGCCAGATAGCTGGAGCCCCACACCACCGCGACCAGCAGCACGGGAAGGTCGGTCAGCCGGCCGCCGCGGGCCGGGGGGACGGGCACGCGCACTCAGCGGGCCCCCGCTCGCCAGCGCTGGTCCTGGCTGTCGTCCAGGGGGTTCAGGGAGACCCCGTCGTCGCCGTCCGGGGCGACGGCCGTGTCGGTGGCGATGTCGGGGCGGATCGTGCCGTCGGAGTCGATGGTGAAGCGGAGGTTGTCGCCGTTGCGGCCGTAGACCGAGTCGCAGCCCCAGATGCCCACACCCCGGTCGACCGAGCCCCGGCTGTCCAGGCAGAAGCTGTCGTCGGCCGCCGAGCGGAGCACGCCCAGGTAGGTGTCGTAGCGCCAGCGCTGGGTGCTGGAGGACGAGCACGGCGCGGTGATGACGTCGTTGCCCTGGTCCAGGTTGCCGTCGCGGATGTCCAGGCAGCGGCCGGTGTCGAGGTTCACCACCTGGGCGGGGGAGGTGCCGGGGGGCGACGGCGGGGGCGTGGCGGTGTGCCGGGGCGACGGGGACGCGGTCGGGCGGGGGGACGTCGGCGTCGGCGAGGGGGTCGTACGGGTCGGTGAGGGCGACGGCGAGGGCGAGGGTGAGGCCGAGGGAGAGGGCGTGACCGCGATGGTCGCGGTCACCGTCACCGGGGGCGGCGTGGGCGTCGCCGCCGTCCGCTGCTGGTCGGAACCCCGCGCGGGGGTGAGCAGGAACACCAGCAGCGGGGTCAGGGCCACGCCGAGGGCCGCGGAGGCCAGGGCGACGCGGCGCCCGGGCGGCCAGCCCGACGCCACCACGGGGACGTCGGGCGCGGGGGGCTCGGACCGGTTGAGGTACGCCGTCCCGTTCCACGGCAGCAGCCCCTCCGCCAGCGTCTGCCGCGGCGCGTCCCGCAGGGCCCGCAGATCCTCGGAGGCGGCCGTGCAGTGCGGGCAGTGCGCCATGTGGGCGTCCAGATCGGCGCTGTGGCGCGGGCCGTCCGGCCGTACCGCCTCCTCGATCAGCCGCCGGAAGTCGGCGCAGCGCGGGTCGTCGGACGCGGCCAGCCGCTGCCGCAGGCAGGCCTGGGCGAGGGCCTTGAGGGCCTGCGGGACGCCGTAGGACACGTCCGTGGCGCTCAGGCCGAGGAAGGCGGCGGTCCGCTCCTGGGGTTCCTCCTCCAGCACGCCGTACCAGATCAGGCCCTGGGCGCGGGACGGCAGCGACTGGAACGCCGGCAGCAGCGGCGGGGTCGGGCCCTCGGGCAGGCCGGAGGCGTTCAGGACTTTCAAGGCCCGCATGTTCACCGAGTCGATCGCACACCGCGACCAGTCCAACTCCCCGCGCAAAGCCAGCTCGTCGAGGATGAGACGGTGCAGC
>NZ_JBSGDB010000864.1:0-1768 GCF_053602155.1 Streptomyces sp. NPDC004561 | reverse complement strand
CGCGAGGTCGCCCTGCATCTGCGCGAGGGCCGCGCCCACCGGGCGCCCGAGCCGCTGCCGCCCGCCGTGGACGCCGGAGTGGAACTGGTCGCCACCCCGCGCGAACTCACCGTCGCCCTGGCCGCGTCGAAGGGCGGACGCAGGGCGGCCGGCCGGCGGGTCGCCGTGCTCACGGACGGCGGCGGCCACGGCGTCGACGCCGCCGACGCCGTCGAGGCGGCCGGGCTGACCGTGCCCGAACTCCACGAGCCGACCCGGGCCGGCCTCCGGGAGGCGTTGTGGGAGCAGTCCGCCGTCGCCAACCCGGTGGACCTCGCCGGAATGGGCGAGCAGAACCCGGCCTCGTACGCGGCAACCGTCGCCGCGCTGCTCGCGGCCGAGGAGGTCGACGCCGTCCTGATGACCGGCTACTTCGGCGGCTACGCGGCCGCCGAGGGCGGACTCGGGGGCGGCGGCACGGCGCTCGCGGACGGGGAGCGGGAGGCGGCGCGCCTCATCGCGGCCCGCCACCGGGCCGGCGCGAAGCCCCTCGTGGTGCAGTCGATGTATCCCCGGTCGCCCAGCTGCCGCACCCTCGCCGCGGCCGGCATCCCGGTCTTCGCGGCCACCGAGGACGCCGCCCGCGCCCTCGCCACCACGGCACCCGGGACACCGCGCACGGGAGTCGCGCCCCTTCCGCCGCCCGCGGCGCCACTGCACCGGAGCGGCTACCTGGAGACCCGCGGAGCCCTGGAGGCGGCCGGACTCGCCTTCCCCGCCGCCCGGGAGATCCACGACGAGAAGGAACTCCTCGCGGCGACCGAGGACTTCAGCGGTCCCTACGTCCTCAAAGCCCTCCACCTGCTGCACAAGTCCGACGCGGGCGGGGTGGCGCTGGGTCTGGCCGGGGCCGGCGAACTGCTCGACGCCTTCCGCGAGATGCACGCACGGCTCGGCGCCTCCTCCTATTCCGTCGAGGCCATGGCGGACCTGACCGACGGCGTCGAACTGATCGTCGGCGTCAACCGGGATCCCCGATTCGGCCCGGTCGCCATGGTGGGGCTGGGCGGAGTACAGGCCGAGACCCTGCGCGACGTCGCCTTCGCCCTGGCCCCCGTACCCGCCGACCGCGCCCTGATGCTGCTGCGCGGACTTCGCACCGCCGCCCTGCTCGACGGGGTGCGCGGCCGGCCCGCGGTGGACGTCACCGCGGCCGCAGCGGCCGTCGAGACGATCACGGCGTTCGCCGCCGCCCACCCGGAGATCGCCGAGATCGAGGTCAACCCCCTGCTGGTGAGCCCCCACGGCGTGCTCGCCCTGGACTCCCGAGCGGTCCTCGCCTGACGCTCCGCGAGGCGCGCCGGGTCGTGCCGAACGCCCAGTCCCGCCGAAGGACCGGCCCTCCCGGGGCGCTTGGGTCCGTCGACCGCCAGGCCCCCTCGAATGCCCGTCCCGTAGACCGCCAGGTTCCACCGAGTTCCTGGCCTATAGACCGCCAGTCCAGGCTCGCTCCCCGATCGTCCGTCTCCCACCGGGTGCCAGGACCCCCGAATGCCCGGCCCGATCAAACCTCTAGCCACTTCCGAAGTCCGGCTCCCACCGAATCGCCACCCACCGTCCACCTGGCCCTGTCGAACCTCTAGCCACCCCCGAAGTCCGGCTCCCAGCAACCTCCGAGCGCCCACCCCGACCCCACTGAACGCCCCGCCCCACCAAGCCCCCGCCCCCGACCGCCGCCCCGCCCCCGACCGCCGCCGCCCCCCGCGAATCGCCCGACCCCGCAGCGCGG
>NZ_JBSGDB010000863.1:0-1769 GCF_053602155.1 Streptomyces sp. NPDC004561 | reverse complement strand
CCGCGGCGCCGGGGGCGCGACGTGCCGGGGCGTCAGCTCCCGGAGAGCTGCGGCAGCACCTTCGTGCGGTAGAAGTCGAAGAACCCCCGCTGGTCCGGCCCGATCTGGTTGACGTACACCCGGTCGAACCCGGCGTCCGTGAAGGCCTGGAGCGTCGAGACGTGCTGCTCGACGTCGTCCCCGCACACCACCTTCTCGCGGACCATGTCCTCGGTCACCAGCTCGTGCAGCTGCTCGAAATGACGGGGCGACGGGAGTATCTGCCCCATCTCGCCGGGCAGCAGCTCGTTGTACCAGAGCCGGTGCACCGTACGGACGCACTCCTCGCGGTCGGCGCCGTAGCAGACCTTCGTGCCGCCGCTGACCGGCTTGGCCCCGCCCCCGCCCTTGCGGAACTGGGTGACCATCTCCTCCTGCGGCATCATCGTGATGTAGCCGTCGCCCACCCGCGCGGCGAGCGAGACGGACTTGGGGCCGAAGCCGGAGATGTCGATCGGGACCGGCTCGTCCGGGACGGTGTAGAGGCGGGCGTTCTCCACGGTGTAGTGCGTGCCGTGGTGGCTGACCTCCTCACCGGTGAACAGCCGGCGCATGACCTGGACGGCCTCCTCCAGCATCTCCAGGCGCACGTGCAGCGGCGGCCAGCGGTCACCGAGGATGTGCTCGTTCAGCGCCTCCCCGGTGCCGAGGCCCAGCCGGAACCGGCCGCCGGTCAGCACCGCGCTGGTCGCCGCGGCATGCGCCGTCACCGCCGGGTGCATCCGCACGGTCGGGCAGGTCACGGCCGTCTCGATGGGCAGCGACACCGCCTCCGACAGCGCGCCGATCACCGACCACACGAACGGGCTCTGCCCCTGCGCGTCGTTCCAGGGGTGGAAGTGGTCGGAGATCCACAGCGCCTGGAAACCGGCCTGCTCGGCCATCCGGGCCTGTTCGACGAGGCCGGCGGGGCCGTGCTCCTCGCTCGCCAGGAAGTAGCCGTACTCGGGCATCGCGGGTACCTCCGCATGGGGGAGACCGGTGTGTGATCCGGTCCGGGGCCGGGTAACCGGGGGCTCCGGCGCGAAACGCGGCACGGGCGGCGTTCGGGTGCTCCGACCCGCGTACGGGTGACCCGTCCGGCGTTTGCGTGCCCCGGCCCCGGATACGCGGAAGGCCTCGGACGAGCCACACTGCCGGAGGCGCACCGTGAGTCGACCTCGCGTGGTGATCGTCGGCGCCGGTTTCGCCGGGTACCGGGCTGCCCGCACTCTGGCCCGGCTCACCCGGAACCGGGCCGACATCACCTTGCTGAACCCGACCGACTACTTCCTCTACCTGCCCCTGCTTCCCCAGGTCGCCGCCGGTGTCCTGGACGCCCGCAGGGTCACCGTCTCCCTGCCCGGCACCCTGCACGGGGTGCGGCTGGTGCTGGGCGAGGCGGACCGGGTCGACCTCGACGCGCAGACCGCGCGGTACACCGGTCCCGAGGGCGGCACCGGCACCCTCGGATACGAGCGGCTGGTGCTGGCCGTCGGCAGCGTCAACAAGCTGCTGCCCATCCCGGGGGTCGCCGAGCACGCGCACGGCTTCCGCGGACTGCCCGAGGCGCTGTACCTGCGCGACCACGTGACCCGGCAGCTGGAGCTGGCCGCCGCGGACGACGACCCGGAGGCCTGCGCCGCCCGGTGCACCTTCGTCGTGGTCGGCGCCGGCTACACCGGCACCGAGGTGGCCGCGCACATGCAGCTGCTCACCGACGGGCTGGCCCGCCGGCACCCGCACCCGGC
>NZ_JBSGDB010000862.1:0-1771 GCF_053602155.1 Streptomyces sp. NPDC004561 | reverse complement strand
TCACCGTCAAGGACCGTACGAACGTACGCGAGTTGACGCTCGAGGTGATCGATGGCGCCGCTCCGTGCGGCACCGGGCTCATTGACGCCCTCTCCTGCCCGAGGGCAGGAGATTCCGGTCCGTACCGCAACGCGGTACCACCTCGGGTTCCTGTTTCACAGGCCACTGCCGACCGGTGAAGGTCGGTCTTACACGGCCTCCGCAGGCCTGACTTCCCGCCCATCCGGCGGTAGGTCCGACAACTACGTTGTCGGACAAAGCGATCCTGCCATGGTGCTGTGCCCCTCCGGGCCGCTACGGGCAGGATGCCCTAAACCTCCAACCTGAAGGGTGGAGCACTGCGCAAGTGTTCAGTAGCGCTGGGCGTCGGTCTCCGGGGCGAAGTAGATCGGCTCCGTCGGCTGGCCGTTCACGGTGGCGCCGGCGTGTGCGAGGTTCGCCGCCGACTGACCGTTGATGTGGGCGGGGAAGTTGAGCGTGGGCGTGGAGAGGCTGTCGAGCGCGGCGATGTGCTCGGGCGCCAGCTGCAGATCGAGGGCCTTCAGGTTGTCCTCGAGCTGCGAGAGCCGGCGTGCGCCGATGATCGTCGAGGTGACCCCGGGGCGTCCCTGCACCCAGGCCAGCGCCACGGCGGCGGGCGTGGTGTTCAGCTCGGCCGCGATCTTGCGCAGTTCGTCCACGATGTCGAAGGTCTTGTCGGCCAGGTAGCCGGACACCATCCAGCCGCGGTCGGCGTCGGTCTTGCCGACGTCCTGCCGGGTGTACTTGCCGGACAGGGCACCGCCGGCCAGCGGGCTCCACGGGGTGACACCCATGCCGAGCTGCCGGGCCATCGGCATGAGTTCGCCCTCGACGGTGCGCTCCAGGAGCGAGTAGTTGAGCTGCAGGGCGACGAGCGGGGCCCAGCCGCGGAACTGGGCGATGGTGTGCGCTTGGGCGGTCGCCCAGGCCGGGGTGTCGGAGAAGCCGATGTAGCGGACCTTGCCGGCGGTGACGAGGTCGTCGAGGGCCCGCATGGTCTCCTCGATCGGCGTGAACGCGTCGAAGTTGTGCAGCCAGTACAGGTCGATGTAGTCGGTGTTCATGCGGCGCAGGGACTGCTCGGCCTGGGCGATGATCGCCTTGCGGCTCGCGCCGCCGCCGTTCGGGTCGTTGCGATACAGGTTGCAGAAGAACTTGGTGGCGAGCACCAGGCGGTCACGCAGCCCGCTCCGGCCGGCGACGTAGTCACCGATGATCTTCTCGGAGTGGCCGTACGTGTACACGTTGGCGGTGTCGACGAAGTTGCCGCCCTCCTCGATGTAGCGGGCGAGGATGGCCTCCGCGTCGGCGACGCTCGTCCCCCATCCCCAGTCCTCGCCGAAGGTCATGGTGCCGAGGGAGAAGGGGCTGACCCGCAGGCCCGAGTTCCCGAGAGTGGTGTACGAGTCCAAGGACATGGATGGATGTTCCCGTCAGTACGAGGTGTCAGGAGAAGGTGCGGCGACATCGCCGTCGATGGCGGAACCGAGTCCCGGCACCCAATGTAAGTAGGCTCTCGCATCAATGTAAGAGGGCGCTAGCATGGAGTCAAACCAGGGAGGCGAATGGTGACGAGGGACTCGGCCGCGGGCGCTCGGCCCTACCATCACGGCGATCTGCGCGCGGCGCTGGTGCAGGAGGCGATGGCCCTGCTGGCGGCGGACGGCCTCGCCGGGTTCTCCGTCGCCAAGCTCGCGCGCCGCCTCGGAGTCAGCTCGGCCTCGCCCTACCGCCACTTCCCGGACCGCGA
>NZ_JBSGDB010000861.1:0-1775 GCF_053602155.1 Streptomyces sp. NPDC004561 | reverse complement strand
ACTGTGGCTTCACGCACACCGGCGGCACGGGCGACCGCTCTGATCCCGCTGTGACCGAGGGACTGGGCTCCGCACCGTCGCGGTGCGGACCCCGGTTTGTGCTGTTTTCAGGAAGGCAGACAACCGCATGCCCCGCAGGCCCCAGAAGCCGAACCGGCGCGCCGCCTCGTCGCCGCGACCGTCCGCGTCGCCGTCGACGGAATTCCGGCTGCCGGAAAGCACGACACCCGCACTTCCCGCCGTCGAGGACTTCGCCGGTCTGGACATGCCCGCGGCGCTGCTGAAGACCCTCACCACCCAGGGGGTGACCACCCCCTTCCCCATCCAGGCCGCCACCCTGCCCAACTCGCTCGCCGGCCGTGACCTGCTGGGACGGGGCCGCACCGGCTCCGGCAAGACCCTCGCGTTCGGGCTGGCGCTGCTGGCCCGCACCGCCGGACTGCGTGCGCAGCCCAAGGCGCCCCTCGCCCTCGTGCTGGTGCCCACGCGGGAGCTCGCCCAGCAGGTGACGGACGCGCTGACCGCCTACGCGACGGCGGTGAACCTCCGGATGGCCACCGTGGTCGGCGGGCTGTCGATCACCAAGCAGGCCGGTTCGCTCCGGCGCGGCGCCGAGGTGGTCGTGGCGACACCGGGCAGGCTCAACGACCTCGTGGAGCGCGGGGACTGCGTGCTCGGCGACGTGCGCATCACGGTGCTGGACGAAGCCGACCAGATGACCGACATGGGCTTCCTGCCGCAGATCACCAAGCTGATCCAGCAGGTGCGGCCCGACGGACAGCGCATGCTCTTCTCGGCCACCCTGGACCGCAACATCGACCGCCTGGTGCAGCGGTTCCTGATCGACCCCGTGGTGCACTCCGTGGACCCCTCCGCGGGAGCGGTGACCACCATGGAGCACCACGTGCTCCACGTGCAGGACGAGACCGACAAGAAGGCCGTCACCACGCGCATCGCGGCCCGTGACGGGCGGGTCATCCTCTTCCTCGACACCAAGCGGTCCGCCGACCGGCTCGCCAAGCGGCTCCTGGCCGTCGGTGTCCGCGCGGCCGCGCTGCACGGGGGCCGCTCCCAGCCGCAGCGGACCCGCACCCTGGAACAGTTCAAGAACGGCCAGGTCACCGCCCTGGTGGCGACGAACGTCGCGGCCCGGGGCATACACATCGACGACCTCGACCTCGTCGTGAACGTCGATCCCCCCACCGACCACAAGGACTACCTCCACCGGGGCGGCCGCACGGCCCGCGCCGGCGGCTCCGGCAGTGTGGTCACGCTGGTCCTGCCCGACCAGAAACGGGACGTCACCCGGCTCATGTCGGACGCGGGCATCCGCCCCCGGACGGCCCGTGTCACCTCCAGCGACGCGGAACTGGCCACCATCACCGGCGCCCGCGAGCCCTCCGGCGTGGCCGTCACCCTCGAGGTGCCCCAGCAGGCGGCACCGGCGGCGTCCCGCCCGGACGGGAAGACCGGCGCCAAGTCCGGTACGTCGTCCAGCCGTCGGCGTCGGAACGGCGGCGGCGCCCAGTCGGCGACAGGCGCTGCCACCAGGACCGGGAGCCGGGGCACCGACCGCCGGGCCGCGTCCGGGACGACGGCGTCTGGCGCCACCTCCGCGACCGGTGGGCGCGGCTCTGGCCGCCGGGCGGGAGCCGCCGGTGCCAGGGCCGGCGCCGGTGGAACGGGCGGCCGCAGCGCCGACCGCCAGAACGCGGCCGGCGCCGCCTCCGCCAAGGCCGTTCGCATGTCCGTACGCCGGGCGGCGGCCGGCGGGG
>NZ_JBSGDB010000860.1:0-1781 GCF_053602155.1 Streptomyces sp. NPDC004561 | reverse complement strand
GGGGGGCGGCCGACCACGGCGAACGGTCCGTGCTCTGCCTCCCCCTCGGTGCCGACCGCGCCGGCCACCGAGAAGGACGCCCTCGCCGCGCTGGCCGCCGCCGAGCGCACGCTCGCCGACCAGCGCGCGAAGGCCCTGCTCGACCTGCCGGGCGAGCCGGCCCGGCTGCTGGCGTCGGTGGCGGCGGCCGGGGCCGCGCACGCGTACCTGCTGACCGAGGGAGCGAAGTGAGCGACGGATCCGCGAAGGCCGAGCTGTCCGCGCTGCAGGCGGCACTGGCGGCCGAGCACGCGGCGGTCTACGGGTACGGCGTCGTCGGCGGCCAGATCGGCGCCCCGCGCCGGACCGAGGCCCGGGCCGCGTACGACGCCCACCGGGCCCGCCGGGACGCGCTGGTGCGCGAGGTGCGGGACCTGGGCGGGGAGCCGGTGGCCGCGAGCGCCGCGTACGCCCTGCCGTTCCCGGTGCACGCCCCGGCGGACGCGGTACGGCTCGCAGCCCAGCTGGAGGAGCGGGTGGCCGGGGTCTACTCGGACCTGGTGCGGGCGACGACCGGCGCACGGCGGGCCTCGGCCGCCGGGGCGCTGCGGGAGGCCGCGGTGCGGTCGGTGCGCTGGAGCGGGGAGAGCGTAGCCTTCCCAGGGCTCGCCGAGCGGGCCGCCACGGGGACCGCAGCGGGGACCGGCGCGGCCGGTGCGACCCCGTCGGCCTCCGCGCCGGCGACCCGTTGAGCGCCGTACGACAGGCTCAGGAGAAAGGGAACGACTCGCGCATGGCTTTCGAACCGCCGCAGCGCCTGGTGCGGGCGCTCGGTGAGACGGCACCGGCCGGTGACGACTGGCTGGCGCGGCTGCCCGAGACGGCCGAACGGGCCGTCGCCCGGCGCGAGTTGACCGTCGAGCGGGTCCAGGTGCCGGGCGGCCGCAGCAGTCTGGTGGTGCTGGTCCGCCGGGCCGACGGCACCCCGGCCGTGCTGAAGCTGGCCCCGCCGCGCGCCCGCCCGGCGAGCGAGCGGGCGGCGCTCGCGCACTGGGGCGGCCTGGGCGCCGTACAGCTGCTGGAAGCCGACGCGGAGCCGGCAGCCGATGCGGAGGAAGGGGCGCTGCTGCTGGAGCGGCTGCACCCGGACGTTTCGGTGCGGTCGCTGCCGGAGGCGAAGGCGCTGCTGGAGGCGGCGGGCACGCTGCGCCGGCTCTGGGTGGCCCCACCGGCCGGTCATGTCTTCGAGACCGTGACGGAGCGCACCGGCCGGCAGGCCGCGGCGATGCGCGCGGGCGCCGAGCACGAGCCTGACGCGGCCCCGCTGGTCGACGCGGCGCTCGCGGCCCGCGAGGAGCTGCTGGCCGCGCCGCCCGAGCACCGGCTGCTGCACGGCACGTTCCGGCAGAGCAAGGTGCTCGCCGGGGAGCGGATGCCGTGGCTCGCGGTGGGCCCGGACCCGGTGGTCGGCGAGAGCGCGTTCGATCTGGCACGGCTGGTGCGCGACCGGGTCGAGGACCTGATCGCCTCGCCGTCCGGCGCGGCGATCACCCGGCGCCGCATCAAGCGGCTGGCGGAGTCGCTGGAGGTCGACCAGGAGCGGCTGCGGGGGTGGACGCTGTTCCGCGCGGTGGAGTCCGGCGTACGGGCCCTGCGGGTGGGCCGGCCGAAGGACGGGGAGCTGCTGCTGGAGTTCGCCGGGTGGCTCTAGTGCCGGCTCCGTGACGCTCGTTCGGGATCCGCGCGGCCAGCTTGCTGCGGGCGAGATCGGCATCGAGACTCTGCCACACTGCCGTCCACGC
>NZ_JBSGDB010000859.1:0-1782 GCF_053602155.1 Streptomyces sp. NPDC004561 | reverse complement strand
ACAGGCTCGGCAGCGGCTGCGCGGTGTCGTACGACATCACCGCGATCTGGGCGGAGGGCTTCCGCCGCACCGGTCGGCGATACTGGAAGGCGCTGAAACGCATAGGGAAAGGCCACAGACGTGACTGAGATCGAGATCGGGCGCGGCAAGCGCGGCCGCCGGGCTTACGCCTTCGACGACATCGCCGTCGTCCCCAGCCGCCGTACGCGGGACCCGAAGGAGGTCTCGATCGCCTGGCAGATCGACGCCTACCGCTTCGAGCTGCCCTTCCTGGCCGCGCCGATGGACTCCGTCGTCTCCCCGGCCACCGCGATCCGCATCGGCGAGCTGGGCGGCCTGGGCGTGCTCAACCTCGAGGGCCTGTGGACGCGGTACGAGGACCCGCAGCCGCTGCTGGACGAGATCGCCGAGCTGCCCGCCGAGCGGGCGACGCGCCGCATCCAGGAGATCTACGCGGCTCCCATCAAGGAGGAGCTGATCGGCGCGCGCATCAAGGAGGTGCGCGACTCCGGCGTGGTCACCGCGGCCGCGCTCTCCCCGCAGCGCACCGCCCAGTTCTCCAAGGCCGTCGTGGACGCCGGCGTGGACATCTTCGTCATCCGCGGTACGACGGTCTCGGCGGAGCACGTGTCGTCCTCGCACGAGCCGCTGAACCTGAAGCAGTTCATCTACGAGCTGGACGTCCCGGTGATCGTCGGCGGCTGTGCCACCTACACCGCCGCGCTGCACCTGATGCGCACCGGCGCGGCCGGCGTCCTCGTCGGCTTCGGCGGCGGCGCCGCGCACACCACGCGCAACGTCCTCGGCATCCAGGTCCCGATGGCCACGGCCGTCGCCGACGTGGCCGCGGCCCGCCGCGACTACATGGACGAGTCCGGCGGCCGGTACGTGCACGTGATCGCGGACGGCGGTGTCGGCTGGTCCGGTGACCTGCCCAAGGCGATCGCCTGCGGCGCCGACTCGGTGATGATGGGCTCCCCGCTGGCGCGCGCCACGGACGCGCCCGGCAAGGGCCACCACTGGGGCATGGAGGCCGTCAACGAGGAGCTGCCGCGCGGCCAGAAGGTCGACCTCGGCACGGTCGGCACCATCGAGGAGGTCCTCACCGGCCCGTCCCACACCCCGGACGGCTCGATGAACTTCTTCGGCGCCCTGCGCCGCGCCATGGCCACCACCGGCTACAGCGAGCTGAAGGAGTTCCAGCGCGTCGAGGTGACCGTCGCGGACAGCCAGCACAAGCGCTGAGCCCCGGACACCGCGAAGGGCCCGTCCACCGCACCGGTGGACGGGCCCTTTTCGCGGTGCGGGCGCGCGTCAGGCGGCGGCCTTCTTGGTGCCCGAGAACGCGGCGAAGGCGGCGATGGCGAAGAAGAGGAAGGTGAGCGGGTCGGCGTCCTTCTTCCAGGCCTCCTGGACCAGGCTCAGGTGATCGAAGAAGACCTCCGAGAAGCCCACGTGCACGTAGTCCGCGATGATCATGGCCTCGCCCACGAGCTGGCCGATGTAGACGGACGCCAGGGCCAGGACGGCGGCCGCGATCGGGAGGACCGGGTTACGGCCGCCCGCCTTGCCCGCCACGAGACCGATGACGAACCCGACGCCCACGGCGGCATAGCCGATCTCGTGCTTGGTGGAGCCGATGATGACGCCGTAGAGCCCGGCGACGACCACGGCGGCGCCCAGCGCGGCACCATGTACGTGGGCGGCGCCGCCCATCGCGGTGAGTACCAGCGGATTGATCCGCGCGAGCAGCCCCATGAGCACCGGTGCTCCGGCTTCGGT
>NZ_JBSGDB010000858.1:0-1801 GCF_053602155.1 Streptomyces sp. NPDC004561 | reverse complement strand
CTGGGCGATCCGATCGAGGCGCAGGCGCTGCTGGCGACCTATGGGCAGGAGCGTGAACGGCCGCTCCTGCTCGGCTCGTTGAAGTCCAACATCGGTCACACGCAGGCCGCGGCGGGCGTGGCCGGTGTGATCAAGATGGTCATGGCGATGCGCCACGGTGTGTTGCCACGGACCCTGCACGCGGACGAGCCGACGCCGCACGTGGACTGGTCCGCGGGCGAGGTCCGCCTGCTGACGGAGGCCGTCGCATGGCCCGAGTCGGACCGCCCGCGCCGCGCCGCGATCTCGTCCTTCGGCGTCAGCGGCACCAATGCCCACACCATCATCGAGCAGGCCCCCGCCGTGGCGGAGCCGCCCCCGACCGCCGACTCCGGTGCGCTCGTGCCCTGGGTGCTGTCGGGCAAGGGCGAGCCGGCGCTGCGCGCACAGGCGGCCCGGCTGGCCGGCCACCTCGACGCGAACCACGGCTGGACGGCTGCCGACATCGGCCTCTCCCTGGCCTCCCGCGAGATCTTCGAGGACCGGGCGGTGCTCCTGGCGCAGGGCCCGGACGAGCTCCGGCAAGCCCTCACGGCCCTCGCCACCGGCGAACCGGCACCGAACGTGACGGTGGGACGCGCCCGCTCCGAGGGCAAGGTCGGTTTCCTGTTCTCGGGTCAGGGTTCGCAGCGGGTCGGGATGGGGCGTGAGTTGTACGAGGCGTTCCCGGTCTTCGCCGATGCGTACGACGGGGTGTGTGCGCGTCTGGACGTGCCGCTCGACGTCGACGCCGAGTCCCTGCACCGGACGGGGTGCGCGCAGCCCGCGTTGTTCGCGGTCGAGGTGGCGTTGTTCCGGCTCCTCGAATCGTGGGGTGTGCGGCCGGATTTCGTGGCCGGTCATTCGGTGGGGGAGGTCGCGGCCGCGCATGTGGCCGGGGTGCTGTCGCTGGACGATGCCGTGAAGCTGGTGTCGGCGCGTGCCGCGTTGATGGAGGCGTTGCCCGCGGGCGGTGCGATGGTCGCCGTACAGGCCACCGAGGAGGAAGTCCTGCCTCACCTCGCCGATGGTGTGAGCATAGCCGCGGTCAACGGTCCGGAGTCCGTGGTGATCTCCGGGGCCGAGGAGGCGGTGCTGGAGATCGCTGAGGCCTTCGTCCAACAGGGCCGTAAGACCTCCCGGTTGAAGGTCAGCCACGCGTTCCACTCGCCGCTGATGGACCCGATGCTGGAGGAGTTCGCCGAGGTCGTCCGCGGTCTGACCTTCAACGAGCCGCGGATTCCGGTCGTTTCGAACCTCACGGGCCGCCTTGCTGAGTCGTACACCCCCGAGTACTGGGTCCGGCACGTCCGCGAGGTGGTCCGTTTCGCCGACGGCCTGGACACCTTGCACGAGTCGGGTGTGACCACGTTCGTGGAGATCGGTCCCGGTGGTGTTCTCAGCGGCATGGCGCAGGGCTGCCTGGACGAGGCCGTCACGGTGCCCGTCCTGCGCGGTGACCGACCCGAGCGGCAGGCACTCGTCACCGCGCTCGCCGAACTGCACGTGCACGGCGTCTCCCCGGACTGGCGGGCGCTCTTCCCCGGCGCTCACCGCGTCACCCTGCCCACCTACGCCTTCCAGCGCGAGCGCTTCTGGCTGGAAGGGGACGAGGAGCCGGCCGCCGCCGGTGGCCCGGCCGACGCGGTGGACTCCGGCTTCTGGGACAGCGTGGAGCGCGAGGACGCGGAGTCCGTCGCCGCCACCCTGGGCGTCGGCGCGGACGCCTCGCTGAGCGCGATCCTGCCCCGGCTGTCCGCGTGGCGCCGTCAGCGCCGCGAGC
>NZ_JBSGDB010000857.1:0-1801 GCF_053602155.1 Streptomyces sp. NPDC004561 | reverse complement strand
GAGGTCTACCTCGCGCATGACACCCGCCTCGGCCGCACCGTGGCGGTGAAGACGCTGCGCGCCGACCTCGCGCGCGATCCGTCCTTCCAGGCCCGCTGCCGCCCTCGTACCAGCCCGCCGCCCCGGCCCCCGCGGCCCAGTGGCCCGCGCAGCCCGCACCCCCGCAGCCCACACCGCCGCAGCCCGGGCCCCCGCAGCCCGGACCGATGCCCGGCCAGCAGCCGCCGGCCGCCGCACAGGGCCCCGCGGGCGTGGCCGGCCCCCAGCCGCCGTTCCAGCCTCAGGCGCCGCAACCCGCCCCCGCGGCCTGGAACCAGCCGAACCACCCCAACCAGCCTGGCCAGCCCGGCGCGCCCATGCCTCCGGCCCCCGCTCAGGCCGGGCCGCAGCCGACCCCGCCCGGCCCCGCCGCACCGGGCGGATACGGCTTCCCCCAGCCCCCGGCGGCCCAGCCGGCCCCCAACGGCCCCACCCCGCCCCACGGCTACGGCTTCCCTCAGCCCAACCACCCGCCGCAGCCCGGCGGATACGGCTTCCCCCAGCCTCCCCAGAACACCCCGAACGCCCAGAACGCCCAGGGCGCTCCAGCCGCGCCGCACGCGGACGCCCCGCAGGCGCCGGTGGATCCCCGGTCGGGAGCCGCGTGGCCGCAGCCGATCCAGCACGACCAGCGGCAGCCCACCAACCCCGGTGCCGCGCCGCTCGGTTACACCGCCGCCGTGGAGCTCTCCGCGGACCGGCTGCTGAACAACAAGAAGCAGAAGGCGAAGAGCGGCCGCCCCACGGCGGCGTCGTCCCGCTTCAAGCTGGGCGGCAAGAAGGAGGAGGCCGAGCGGCAGCGGAAGCTGGAGCTGATCCGCACCCCGGTGCTGTCCTGCTACCGGATAGCGGTCATCAGCCTCAAGGGCGGCGTGGGCAAGACGACCACGACCACCGCGCTCGGCTCCACCCTCGCCACCGAGCGGCAGGACAAGATCCTCGCCATCGACGCGAACCCGGACGCCGGTACGCTCGGCCGACGGGTACGCCGGGAGACCGGGGCCACCATCCGTGACCTGGTCCAGGCGATCCCGTACCTGAACTCGTACATGGACATCCGCCGGTTCACCTCGCAGGCGTCCTCCGGTCTGGAGATCATCGCCAACGACGTCGACCCGGCCGTCTCGACCACGTTCAACGACGAGGACTACCGGCGCGCGATCGACGTGCTCGGCCGGCAGTACCCGGTCATCCTGACCGACTCGGGCACCGGACTGCTCTACAGCGCCATGCGCGGGGTGCTCGACCTCGCCGACCAGCTCATCATCATCTCCACACCGTCCGTGGACGGCGCGAGCAGCGCCAGTACGACGCTGGACTGGCTGTCCGCGCACGGCTACGCCGACCTGGTCTCCCGGTCCCTGACCGTGATCTCCGGGGTCCGCGAGACCGGCAAGATGATCAAGGTCGAGGACATCGTGTCCCACTTCGAGACGCGGACCCGCGGGGTCGTGGTCGTGCCCTTCGACGAGCACCTGGCCGCCGGTGCCGAGGTGGACCTCGACATGATGCGGCCGAGGACGCGTGAGGCGTACTTCAACCTCGCCGCGCTGGTCGCCGAGGACTTCGTACGGCACCAGCAGTCGCACGGGCTGTGGACCAACGACGGCAACCCGCCGCCGGTGGCCGCCCCGCCGATGCCGGGCCAGCCGACGCCGGGCCAGCCCTACCCGCCCCAGCAGCCTCCTGGCCCAGGGTGTGGGCACCATGGCCACCAGTGTGCTGTGCTGGCGGTGGTCGAAGGAGGTCCACGGCTTTCTCC
>NZ_JBSGDB010000856.1:0-1811 GCF_053602155.1 Streptomyces sp. NPDC004561 | reverse complement strand
CCGCTGCTCCGCCCGCCGCGCCCGCGACTCCGCCGGCGCCTCCGGCCCCGCCCGCGCAGCCGCAGCCGCAGCCGCCGCAGCCCCCGCCCGGCTACGGATACCCGCAGGCGGCCCCGGCGCCGCAGCCGCCCCAGCCCGGGTACGGCTACCCCGGCGCCCAGCAGAACCCGTACCCCCAGCCGCCCCCGGCGTACGGGCAGCAGCCCCCCGCCTACGGCGCGCCGAACCCGTACGCCCAGCCCACGCAGCCCGTGCAGCCGGGCTACGGCTACCCGGGCCAGCCGCCGACCGTGCCGATGCAGCCGCAGCCCGGACAGGGCGGCGGGCGCAACAACACGGCGCTGTTCATCATCGTCGCGGCGGTCGTCGTCATCGCGCTGATCGTCGGCGGCGGCATCTGGTATGCCAAGTCCTCCGGGAGCGACGGCAAGAAGCACGACACCGCCTCCTCCGGCGGCGCCACGGGCGGCCAGGACGACAAGGGCTCCGGCGGCAAGGAGAAGGTGCCGGCCGACCCCTCGGCCAAGCTCCTCTTCCAGGTCCCGATGCCCACCGCCGACGACACGGTCGCCACCTCGGGTTCCTGGCTGACCGACAAGGTGTACGCCAAGAGCGGCGTCGCCGAGATCGTCGGCTACGACGCGGTCAAGGGCACCAAGCTGTGGACGATCAAGCTGCCCGGCCCGGTGTGCGCGGCCAGCCACCACGTCACCGCCGACGACAAGACCGCGATCACGTACCAGCCCAGGACGGACACGAAGAACTCCATCGCGGGCTGCAGCCAGATCGCCGCGATCGACCTCGACCTCGGCAAGAAGCTGTGGACGAAGACGGTCAAGTCCGGTGACTACACGGTCAACTACCAGAATGTGACGGTCGCTCAGCGCACCGTCGCGGTCGGCGACAGCCAGGGCGGTGCCGCGTTCGACATCGACTCCGGCAAGGCGCTGTGGCTGCCGAAGCCGGGCGACGACTGCTACGACGCGGGTTACGGCGGCGGCGCCAAGCTGGTCGCGGTGCGCAACTGCGGCGGCTCCGACAACGGCCGGCTGCTGATCCAGACCCTGGACCCGAAGACCGGCAAGGTGGTCTCCGAGTACAAGATGGACCCGGGCATCCAGTACGCCTCCATCGTCTCCACCGACCCGCTGGTGGTGGCCGCCGACGTGGGCGACAGCGCCGGTGACGGCAGCGAGGTCTCGGACTACTTCTCCATCGACAACAGGACGGGCAGGCTGCTCGCGCACATCTCCGCGCCGGGCAAGACCTACGGCGGCAAGTGCGACGGCATCACCCGCATCGAGGACTGCCGCGAGATCGTCGCCGGGGCCGGCAAGCTGTACGTGCCCACCGAGGAGCACGACGGCACCGGCGAGTTCGGCAGGACCAACGAGGTCATCGCCTTCGACCTGACCACCGGCAAGCAGACCGGCCAGCGCGCCGAGGCCGGGGACGGCTACACGTTCTCCCCGCTGCGCATGGACGGCTCCAACCTGCTCGTCTACAAGCGGCCGCCGTACGACAAGGGCGGCCAGGTCGTCAGCATCGACGGCGGCTCCTTCAAGCAGACCACGCTGCTGGAGAACCCCTCCACGCAGAGTGCGCGGCAGGCGGAGACCACCATGCTGCCGGACTTCGCGGAGATCCTCTTCGGCAACGGCCGCCTGTACATGTCGGAGGTCTTCGCCCGTAAGTCGGGCACGTCGTACGGCAAGGAGTACCTGGCGCTGGCGTTCGGCACGGGCGGCTGACCGGCCGTCGGCGTCCTCGCCGGCCCCGCCCGAATGGGTGGCTTACCGAGAAGTGGCACC
>NZ_JBSGDB010000855.1:0-1819 GCF_053602155.1 Streptomyces sp. NPDC004561 | reverse complement strand
GCGCCGGGAGGGCAGGGGCGGCGGGGTGGCCCTCGTGGGCGGGGGCCGGGGTCGCGGTACCGGCCGGACCTCCGACCTGACGGCGGCCGACCGCTCGGCGCCGACCCGCCCCGGCCGGCCCACCGGACGGGCCGTCGGGAGCCGTGCCGTCCAGCTGTCCTGGAGCGCCTCCCGGGACGACCGGGGGGTGGTGTCGTACGACGTCTGCCAGGGCGGGGTGAAGATCCACGGCGTCGGCGGGGACCGGACCGCGACCGTGGTCACGGGGCTGCGCCCCGGCACCCGCTACGTGTTCACGGTGCGGGCCCGGGACGCCGCCGACAACCTGTCCCCCGCGAGCGCCCCGGTCCGCCTCACCACGCCGGGCGCCGACGACGGCCGTGGCACCGCGCCCACCGGTTTCACCGCCACGACCCACCGGGCCGGCGGGGCGTACTACATCGACCTGTCCTGGGATCCGCCGCGCGCGGACGGGATGATCACCGAGTACCTGATCGGCCTCGACGGCACCGCCGCCACCTCGCTGGTGTGGGGCGGCACCCCGCCGCGCGGCCGGGCGCACCACAGCTTCTACGTGGGCCGGGCTCCCGGGGAGGAACACCGGGTACGGCTGCGGGCGCGGCTGCCGGACGGCACCTGGGGCGGCTGGTCGGCGGAGCGGACGGTGACCACGGGCGGCTGACGGGCCCGTCCCGTGCTCCGGCCGACGTAATCCCTCACCCGGCCGGGCCCCGTCCGCATGCGGCGGTCTCCGGGGCGACGTTGGCTGGCTGCCGAGGCAGCACGGGCGTTCCCCGACCCTCGGCGGCGCATGGGACGTACCGCCGACCGTGCCGTCGGAGGCCAGACAATGCGCAACTCCAGACTCCTGCTCCACTCCGGTCTGACCCTGGCGGCCGTCGCCGCGCTTCCGGCCGCCCTCGCGACGCCGTCCGCCGCCCAATCTGGCATCTCGGTCAGCACGACCGGCTCCACCGTCTCGGTGGTCACCAGCGCGTGCACCCAGATCAACGGCAGCTGGGGCAACGCGGCCCTGCTCACCAGCCGTCAGGCGAACTTCTCCCAGGGCCGGCAGACGCCGCTCGCGGGCACGACCATCAGTCAGTCCGCTGGCTGGACCGGGGTGAGCCCGGGGACGTACACCGTGGTCGTGGTCTGCTCCAGCGGCAGCACCGCGGGCACCCAGTCGGTGGTCGTCTCCGGCCGATCCGGCGCGGCGCCGGCGGTCACGTCGCCCGCCACGGCGGCGCCCTCACGGGGTGTGAAGGGCGGCCTCGGCGGCGCCGTCCGGGACTACGGCACGCTCACGCTGGGCGTCGGCGCCGCGCTGGTGGGCGCGGGTGTCGTCGCCACCGGCTGGTTCCTGCGCCGCCGCTCCAAGCCGTACCGGCTCTGAGGGCCGCTCAGCCGGCGCCGGGCAGGTCCTCGAACTCCGCCAGCGCGTGGGTGAGCCACTGGGTCCAGAAGGTCTCCAGATCGATGCCCGCCCGCAGGACCAGATGCCGCAACCGGTCCTGCGGGGCGTCGCGGTCCGGCGGGAAGTCGCGCTCCTCGATCTCCCGGTACTCGGCCAGCTGGCGCCGGTGCAGCTCAAGATGACGCGACAGGTCCGCCTCCAGGCCGGCGGTGCCGACCACCGCCGCCGCGCGCAGCCGGAGCAGCAGCGTGTCCCGCAGCGGCTTGGGGTCCTGCGCGGCGCCGGTCCAGCGCTCCAGTTCGGCGCGGCCCGCGGGCAGGACCTCGTAGCTCTTGCCTCGATGAGATGCTGGAGCCGTTCGGGCGGGCGTGGCCCGGGCTCGCCCCCGCCGGGTCGCTCACC
>NZ_JBSGDB010000854.1:0-1828 GCF_053602155.1 Streptomyces sp. NPDC004561 | reverse complement strand
CTGAAAACAGCCGTCGAAACAGCCCGGCAGGCGGATCAAGAACTCCGCGATGCCACCGCATGGTGGGACGCCCCGCCTCCTGAGTGGCAATTGCGGGGCCCGTACGCGGAGTTCGGTCCGCCGGGCGCGCCGCCGCGCCCGGGTCCGCACGACCTCCCGCACCAGCATCGCGAGGCTCCACAGGCCGGCGGAGGCGAGCAGTACGGCGGTGGCCGCCGCCCAGGGGGCCGAGGCGCCGAGGACGTACGCGTCGACGACCGTGCGCGGGGCCGTGGCGAACACATGCCCGCGCACCGCCTGCCAGGCCGCCGCGGCGCTCAGCGTCATCGACAGCGCACAGCACAGCAGGACCGCCGCCACCACGCACTGCCACGCCCACAGGGCGACGACCGGTTCTCGGTCCACCCAGTCGGCCCGGGCGAGCAGACGGGGGGCGACGACGGCGGTCAGGGCGCCGAGCAGCAGCAGGGCCACGGGGACCATCATGGTCAGCACCCTATGAGCGCGGTCCCGCCCGGCGGTACGGTCCGTGGGGCCGAAGTGACGCAGGCAACGTCCGCGCGTCCGGCGGGCCCGCGGCTCACATCGTCAGCAGCATCGCCACCATCCCGATCCCCATCGACAGCCGGCACGCCCGGGCCAGTTCCGGGCGGTCGCCCCAGCGTGCGGCCACCGTGCCGGCCGCGCCGCCGGCCGGCACCAGGCGGGCGCCGGAGACCAGCACGTAAGCCGTGAAGTAGAGCAGCAGGGCGCCGGTCACCAGGGGCACCCCGGTGCCGCCGTGGACGTGGTGCGCGGCGGGCGGGGCCGCGGCCATCGACACCGACATGTAGATCATCGCCGACGTGCCCACCAGATGGTGCAGATGGTGCGGGCTGCCGCGCGCGGCCCACAGCGCGCGCACCGCCGCCACCCCGAACACGGCCGCGTACACCGGCCAGGTCCATCCGGGCGGCGTGAACACCGCCGTCGGTACGGCCATCGCGGCCATGCCGAAGCCCATCAGCGCCTCGCCGCCCGCGGCCCTGCGCTGCTCCTCGACGGCACTGCGCATCCGCAGCAGGCAGTAGGCCCCGGTCGCCGCGCACAGTGCGACCAGCAGCCAGGCTGCCGACACCGGTCCGTGCACGCGCACCTCCCCGTTCGACGGTCGGTCGAGGATGCGATGCCCACGCCATGCGGAGCGCACGCGAGCGCAGAGGTGTACACGGGGAGCGTTCGGGGCGGCACAGCAGGTGAGCGCGCCCCGCGCCAGATGTTTTACAAGTAAAACACGTGCTAAATTGATGGTATGAGCAGTGCGACCCCCCACCGTCTTCCCCTCGCCGGAGTGCTCCGCCTCGGGCGGCCCTCCGACATCTGGTTCAAGCCCGCCCTGAGCGTGGTCGCCGCGGTCGCCCCGCCCAACCTGCTCCTGCTGTCGCTCGGCCGACTGGATCTCGCCATGTACACGATGGCCGGATCCCTGTGCGCGCTCTACGGCCACAACCGGCCCTACGCCGCCCGGGCCCGCGCGCTGGTCTGGGTGGTGCTCGGCATGGTCGGCGGACTCGCCGCCGCCCTGCTCGCGGCGTCCCTCACCTCGGACGCCGTCGTCCTCGTCACCGTCGGCGCCCTGATGGCCGCCGTCCAGAAGGCCGTGTGCGACGCCACCCGCATCGGGCCGCCCGGGAACGTGGTCCTGACCTTCATCAGCTCCGCCTCGCTGTTCGTCCCGCAGACCCTCGGGCAGCTCCCGGCACACATCGGGCTGGCCCTCGCGGCCGGCGCCTGGTCCTGGCTGGTCGGCATGGCGCCCGGACTGCTCCGACCGCACGGCCCGGAGCGC
>NZ_JBSGDB010000853.1:0-1835 GCF_053602155.1 Streptomyces sp. NPDC004561 | reverse complement strand
GACCCCGCGCTGATCGCCCGGATGCACCGCTCGGTGGCCCGCACCCTGCTCGCCGAGGGCCGGGTCGCCGAGGCCGACGCCTCGCTCGCCAAGGCCGCCGAGCTGTACCTCGGGGTGGGCGGCCAGGTCGCCGTTGGTGACGGTGGCGCCGATGCGCAGGCCGCCCTCCGGCGTCGGCTCGATCTCGTCGAGCGGGAGTTCGCGGATGTCGATGAGCCGGGCGGGCCGTTCGACGCCGGCCTTCATGAGGTCGACGAGGTTGGTGCCGCCGCCGAGGAAGCGGGTGTCCGGATCGGCGCCGAGCAGCGCGACGGCGCCGGCGACGTCGGAGGCCCGCCGATAGTCGAACTCCCTCATGCCGCCGCCTCCTTCGTCCCCGTCACGGAGCCGGTGCGCGCCGTGGACGGCTGCGCTTCGGCCGCCCGGGCCACCGCCTCGACGATCGAGACGTACGCGCTGCACCGGCACAGGTTGCCGCTCATCCGCTCGCGGATCTCCTCGGCGGTCAGCGGTGGCGGTCCCGCCTCGGGCCGTACGTCGTCGGTGACGGCGCTCGGCCAGCCCGCCGCGTGCTCCTGGATCACCCCGATCGCCGAACAGATCTGGCCAGGGGTGCAGTAGCCGCACTGGAACCCGTCCAGGTCGAGGAAGGCCTGCTGCACGGGGTGCAGCCGGTCGCCGTCGGCGACCCCTTCGATGGTGGTGATCTCGCGACCCTCGGCCGCCACGGCGAACTGCAGGCAGGCGACGGCCCGTCGGCCGTCCAGCAGGACGGTACAGGCACCGCACTGTCCCTGGTCGCAGCCCTTCTTGGTGCCGGTCAGCGCGAGGCGCTCGCGCAGGGCGTCGAGCAGGGTGGTGCGGTGGTCGACGGGCAGTGTGTACTTCTCGCCGTTGATCTCCAGGGTGATGACACTGGACGTCGATGAGGCCATGAGGAGCTTCTTTCGCATTTCCAGGGCAATGGGGGGGTACGGCGACCGTGGCGCCGGGCGGTGCGGAAGGTGCGTCATTCGACTGTGCCGCACATACGAGGCCTATGTGCGAAATGCCCGGACAGAAGACGGTGGCCGGCGACTGCCGGAGGTGCGCGTCCGCGGCTATCGTGGACCCCAACCGGACAGCTGTCCGCTACCTGGAAAACTTAACGGACAGCTGTCCGCTTAGCAAGGGCGAGGTTCGGCCACGAACCTTGGAGGAGGACGAGTGCCGCAGATGAAGGACTCACCACGGCGCTCGGACGCGCAGCGCAACCGTGAGCGCATCCTGGAGGTGGCCCTCGTCGAGCTGTCGCGCTGCGCGGACGCCCCGCTGAGCGCGATAGCCAAGAAGGCGGGCGTCGGCCAGGGCACCTTCTACCGCAACTTCCCGAACCGCGAGGCGCTCGTCCTCGAGATCTACCGCCACGAGATGCAGCAGGTCGCCGACAGCGCGACCCGCCTGCTCGAGACCCGGGCGCCGGAGCGGGCCCTGCGCGCCTGGATGGACCGGCTGGCCGAGTTCGCCATGGCCAAGGCCGGCCTGGCCGACGCGATCCGGCAGGTCACCAGCGCGCCGGGCGGCCCCGCCAAGCCGGCCCCCACTCCGGTGTCCGACGCGGCGGAACTCCTGCTGCGCGCCAACGAGGAGGCCGGCACCATCCGGCCCGGGGTCACCGCGGACGACTTCATGCTCGCCATAGCGGGCCTCTGGCAGCTCGACCCGCACGACGCCTGGCAGCCACGCGCCACCCGCCTCCTCCTCCTGCTCGCTCAGATAGCGGGTCTCACACAGGGCGGTGACCAGGGATCGCCCGGCAGCGGGCTTGAACCAGGGCAGACTGTTGAGGACCAGAC
>NZ_JBSGDB010000852.1:0-1838 GCF_053602155.1 Streptomyces sp. NPDC004561 | reverse complement strand
CGCCCCCACCGCCCCCCCCCCTACCCGCGTCGTCCCCCGGCCCGGCGGCTAGGTTTTCGTCTGGGCCCCCCCGACCCGCCCCGCCCCCTCGGCGGGCCCCCGCCCCGGGGGGCCCACGGCGCCGCCCTGGCTCGGCCTCGCCGGACGGCTGAACATCACCCTGCGCGCGAGCGGCCGGTAGCGGGCGGCACAGGCCACCACGGATGCGGATCATGGGAGACTCGCCCTCATGAGCGGCAAGGCGGAACCCCGGACGGCGGGGGAGAGGACCACCACGAGGGCGCGGCTGGAACGGGGGCGCGGAGCGCTCGGGCCCGCGCTGGAGCTGGTGCACACCGGACGGGCGCCCACCCGTGCCGTGCTCACCGCCGAACTCGGCGTCACCCGGGCGACGGCCGGCGCGGTGGCCGCCGAGCTGGAGGCCCTCGGCCTGATCCGGGTGGACGCCCGGCCGGCCGCGGCGGCCGGCTCCCAGGGCCGCCCCTCGCACCGGCTGGAGGTCGCCGAGGACGGCCCGGTCGCGCTTGCGGCGCAGGTCCACGCCGACGGCTTCCGGGCCGCGCTGGTCGGGCTCGGCGGCCGCATCGTGGCGACCGCGCCCGGCTGCGAGACCGTCGACGCCGATCCGGCCAAGGTGCTCGGCTCGGTCGTCGAGGCGGGCGCGGAACTGCTGCGGACGACCGGCCGCCGCTGCGTCGGCGCCGGACTCGCCGTGCCGTCCGCCGTCGCCGAACCCGACGGCCTGGCCCTCAACCCGCTGCACCTGGCCTGGGCCGTCGGCGCCCCGGTGCGCCGGCTCTTCGCGGAGTGCGTGCGCGCGGCGGGCATCACCGGCCCGGCCTTCGCCGGCAACGACGTCAACCTCGCCGCCCTCGCCGAGCACCGGCACGGCGCGGGGCGTGGCGCACGGGACCTGCTGTGCGTGGCCACCGGACACCGGGGCGTCGGCGGCGCCCTGGTGCTGGACGGCCGCCTGCACACCGGCAGTTCGGGCCTCGCCCTGGAGGTCGGCCACCTCACCGTCAACCCCGAGGGCCGCCCCTGCCACTGCGGCAGCCGGGGCTGCCTGGACGTCGAGGCGGACCCGCTGGCGCTGCTCGTCGAGGCGGGCCGCGCGCCGGGCCCCGAGGTGTCCCTGCTCCAGCAGGCCAACGACCTGCTGCGCACCCAGTACGACGACCCGGCCGTGCGCATGGCCGCCGAGGCCCTGATCGACCGGCTCGGTCTCGGCCTCGCCGGTCTCGTCAACATCCTCAACCCCGACCGGATCATCCTCGGCGGCCTGCACCGCAACCTCCTGGACGCCGATCCGGGCCGCCTGCGCGCGGTCGTCGCCGACCGCAGCCTCTGGGGCCAGAGCGGTGGCGTACCGATTCTGCCGTGCACCCTGGACCACAACAGCCTGGTCGGCGCCGCGGAACTGGCCTGGCAACCGGTACTGGACGACCCCCTGGGGGCGCTGCGGTGACCCGTCCGACCGTGGAGATCCTGCCCGCCCGGAACATCCGCCTGGTCGAGACGGCCCTGCCGGAGCTGGCGGGACACCACCGCTCGGCGATGGACCGCGTCTGGGAGGAGGCGGTACGGGCCAACCCCGCGCTGTTCGACGGCCCGGTGGCCGCCCTGACCGGATGCGAACGGGACGGCGGCGACGGCCTGGTGCTGTTCTGGGCGCGGACCACCTACCGGCACCGGGCCCTGCGCCAGGTGCCCGACGCGCCCGTGTACGGCTCCCTGTTCGTGTCCGTGGTGCATCCGGCCGACGCCGGGGGGCTGCGGGGCGGCCGGGTGGCCCCCGCAACCGCCGCCGCCGGCCCCGGGGCCGGGCGCCGGGGGCC
>NZ_JBSGDB010000851.1:0-1842 GCF_053602155.1 Streptomyces sp. NPDC004561 | reverse complement strand
CCGCGCCGGCCCACCGCCTCGGCGGCGGTCCAGCCGAGGATCCGCTCGGCCTCCCGGTTCCAGTGCGTGACCACGGTGCGGCGCGTGCAGGTCACCGTTCAGTCATCCCGTGAACGGCGGCCTGGGTCCTGGTCGAGTCCGAGCGCGGGCAGCACGGCGGCCTCCACGAACCGGACGAGGTAGTCGGAGTCGGCGTACTGGCCGCTGAGCACCGGCCGGACGCGCAGGACGCCGAACATCATGGCGGGCACGTACTCCAGCGCCGGATGGTCCGCGCGGACCTCCCCGCGGGCCACGCCCCGGGCGAGCATGTCCTGCAGCGCGGCGATCTCCGGATGCACGAGCGCCTCGCGCAGCGCCTGGGCCAGCTCGTGGTCGGCCGTCACCGCGGGCCCGAGCGCCTGGAGCAGCCTGGTGTCCTTGCCGGACCAGTCGCCGGCGGCCCGGGCGGCCTGGCGCAGGTCCTCCGCGAGCGATCCGGTGTCGACGCCGGCGAAGCGCACCCGCCGGCTGGCCCGCAGCGCGGCGGCGACGAACTGGGGCTTGGTCTTCCACTGCCGGTAGAGAGTGGACTTGCTGCAGCGGGTGCTGGCGGCGACGCCCTCCATGGTGACGGACTCGTAGCCGCACTCGCGGATCTGCTCCAGCACGGCGTCGAAGAACTCCCGCTCACGCTCCGGCGTGATCTTGGAGCGGCGCGAGGCGACGACCGACTCCGGACCGTCCGCGGCCTGCGACGTCATGTGGCGCTTCCTCTCCTCGTGTCCGGCCGGGTCGCGGCCCACTACAACACCGCTCGAGCGGGGCCGGCGACCCTTTTCCCAGTGTGTCGCACATCAATCGATACGCCAGTGTACCGGTACTCGACCGTATCGGTACACTGGCGTATCGGTACGGCAACGTATCGATGGGTTCCGGGCCAGGGCCGGGGACCCCGACCGCACCACCACACGCACCACCGTCAGCGAAGGGGCCGGGGGAATGACTGCCCGAACCGAGCCTGCCGAGGCAGAAGCGGAGCCGGACGCAACCGCGCGCCCGGCGCTCATACGTGAGTTTCTGCTGGTCGCGGGGCTCTTCCTGGTCTACAAGCTGGGTCGGCAGCTGGCCACCGGCCACACCGCGGACGCCTACCGCAACGCCCACCGCGTCTGGCACCTCGAGCGGGCGCTGCACCTCCCCCACGAGACCGCCGTGCAGTCCGCGCTGCTGCACGGCGGCGCCCTGGTCCACCTGGCGAACACCTACTACGCCCTCGTCCACTTCCCGGCCACGCTCGCCTTCCTGGTCTGGCTCTACCTCAGGCGGCCCGCGCACTACGTCTGGGCCCGCCGGGTGCTCGCCGTCGTCACCCTGGCCGCCCTGGTGCTGCCCTTCACGTTTCCGCTGGCCCCGCCGCGCATGCTGACCGGGACCGGCCTGGTGGACACCGCCCGGGTCTACGGCCCGGACGTGTACGGCCCGCCGTCCAGCGACCATCTGTCCAACCAGTTCGCCGCGATGCCCTCCCTGCACTTCGGCTGGGCGCTGATGGTGGCGATCGGCCTGATCGCGGCCACCCGGTCCCGGTGGCGCCCGCTGTGGCTGCTGCACCCGCTGGTCACCCTGCTGGTGATCGTGGGCACGGCCAACCACTACTGGCTCGACGCGGTCGTGGCGGCGGCCATGCTGGGCGTCGTCCTCGCGGTCGTCCACCCGCCGCACCGGACCGCCACCACGGCGGACCGCGGCTCCGGCCGGCGGTGATGAAGAAGAGCGAGACGCCGTGCTCCTGGGCGTACTTGGCGACGTTCAGCACCGGCTTGTTGGCCGGCTGGGGGTAGTGGAAGCCGAAGTCGGTCT